>JAAZXP010000001.1:67353-78883 GCA_014240055.1 Methanobacteriota archaeon
GATCAGAGACATGCCCACATGTTGGCAAGAGATGCTGCAGATAAGTTGAAACTCTCAAAGATTATAGCATTGCACACGCCTCTTTTAGGTTCACTTTCGGGTCCTGGGAGGATGGATACTGATGCTAAAATGTCTAAATCCAATCCATCAGGAACCTTGTTAATTCATGATAGTAAGAAAGTTTTGACGAAGAAGTTGTCCAAAGCGTATTGTCCTCTAGAAAGAGAAGGAAATCCAGTTCTTGATATTTGGCAACATTTACTTGAACCAGCATTAGAAGAAATAGTAATAGAACGACCTGAAAAGTTTGGTGGGAATTTAGAGTTTAAATCTTATTCCGAGTTAGAGTCCTCTTATCTTTCGGGCACTTTACATCCTCTTGATTTGAAAAATGGAACTGCTGCAGCTCTTTTCCAGGTAGTAAAACCAATGCAGGATGCCTGTGATGATAATTCAGAGTATTATGATACTTTACTTTCAGCTATGAATTAATTTTGGTGGTTCTTTTTTAGAAATATCTTTTATTTCACCAAAAGGTGGAATTTGTGCAATCATAGAATTAATCCATTCTTTCATTTTCTTAAGGTTAACATTTCTGTATGTATCTGGAAAAGTTTGTACTAATTCAGGTAATTGTCTCATCAGCCTTTGTGCAGCTCGTAAATTCCCAGTTTCAAGATGTACTGCCAGTGCATCAGCTTGCGCTAGTGTTTGCACTGTATCTTTTTCAGTTCGATTGTCTAATTCTAGCCATAAGTCTTCAAAAATTTCATGAGCTTCATGGTAGTCTTTCCTATTGTGCTCATCTAGTGCATTATGCCATAATTCACTAGCATTCATATTAATGCCAGCGATGATATGCAGGATGGCCTTCTTTGACAGCTACAAACAAGCCCCGGCCGGTTGCACATGTTTTTCCATCAGCTTTTAATTCAATTACAATTTCAGCTCTATCTTCTTGCACTCCCAATATTCTACTTTTTAATTTTAAAGTATGTCCTAATGGTGTTGGTCTTTTTAATTTCACCTCATATTGTGCAGTAACTGTACACAAGGGAGACTCTAGTTCATTTTTCTCCATGATTGCAATTGCAGCAGTCCAATTACCGTGGCAATCAATTAATGATCCAATAATTCCTCCATTTATCACGCCAGGGAAAGCTTGATGCTTCTCTACAGGATCAAATTCCATTTCAAGTCCATTATTGATACGATAAGATTTTATTTTCAAGCCATTTTCGTTTGCAGGTCCACAACCAAAACAGATAGAGTTTGGCGCATATTGATCCTGTACCGATTTTCCATTCATTAGTTCATTTCCTTTATTTGTTGTTCAATTAAATTTACTGCATATGTTAACATATTTTCATCAAATGCAAATTTAGCACCAGCAGCATCAAAGAGTTCTGGAAGTGTTGCATTTCCACCTAAACTGAGTGCGTGTCTATATTGACTAACTGCTTTTTCTTGATTTTTCAGTGCATTTCCCCACACTTGAATTGCCCCTAATTGAGCCATTCCATATTCTACATAGTAGAAGGGAACATGAAATAGGTGTAATTTGTTGTGCCATCCAGTAGCAATAACATCTTTGAATTCACTAGAATCTAAGTCCTCATAGACTTGGAATCGATTCCATAATTCAGTCCATTTAGAATCACAATTATCAGTTTCCATTGCATCTTCTGGATTAGTGTATGCCCAATGCTGAAATGCGTCTACGACAGCCATATAAGGTAAAAACATTATAGTTTTTTCTAGATGTTCGATTCGGGCTCTTTTAGCCTCTTCTTTATCATAAAATCCTCCAAAATCTTTGGTAAGATAAGGTGATGATAATAGTTCCATAGCCATCGAAGCTACTTCAGCAAATTCCATACCTACATCCCGTTGTGCTGAGTATGGTAATTGGTTTGATTCAAATACGTGAAATGCATGCCCTCCTTCATGTAGCATTGTTTGAACATCACTGTGGGTTCCTACTGCATTCATAAAAATAAAGGGTAATCGTCTATGATAATATTCCGTACAATATCCACCAGGTGCCTTTCCTTTACGATTAGCAAGATCTAGTAATTTTTCTTCTCGCATTATTTTAAAGTGGTTTCCAAGCTCTTTATCTACAGCACTAAATATGTTATGACATTTTTCTTCTAATTCATCTGCATCTTCAAATGGTTTCAAAGGATTTCGATTAAGAGGATCTACGCTTAAGTCCCAAGGTTTGAGTATTTCTAATCCAAGTTGTTCCTTTCGTTTTTTTATTAGTTTGTTTACAAAAGGCATAACTACTTTTTCAATGGCTGAATGAAAATTCAAGCAATCCTCTGGTGTATAATCAAAGCGACTTAGGTATTCCCATCTCCACGATCGATAGTTGTCTTTATCTGCATTTTCAGCAATATTTATTCTTGTTTTCAAGGTTTTCTTCCATACTTCATTTATCTTATTTCTGTCTTTTAGCCTCCTTTCAGCAGCTAATCTCCAGGCTTTTTCCCTTCGTTCGCGATTTGTTTCCAAAAGAACCGGCCCTAATTGGGTAATTGTTATTTCTTTACCTTCCCATTCAATGGTCTGAGCTCCAATGATTGCATCATATTCTTTTGATAACTTACTATCTTTAGTCATTAGAGGGAGGTTATTTTCCCTAAAAAGTTCTACTTCGCTTTTTATCGATCTTAATGGAATCTCAAAGTTATCTGGTATGGCACCACTTTCTAGAAGCTTCTTTCTTAATATTTGGTTTTTAGAACTTGCATTTTCACTTACATTTTCCAGAAATGCATTGAATCTTTTTTTAGCGTCTTCATCAGTTGTATCCACAGTTGTAGCAACATATACTTCAGTTCCTACCTCTCCTATTAGTTCACTAAAATCAGACCAGTATTTCATCCAAGTATTAATATTTGTTTTATCAATATCTTGATTTAATAAATTTTCAAAATAGGGTACATAATCACTCCATTCCCAGTTTTGCATCTCTTTGCTGCTACTCGGCAGTTTTAAAGTCATTTAGAGGTATAAGCGACGGGTATATTTTAGTCACTTCAAGTTTGGTAGGTTCAGCTAATTCAATTTCAATACTTTGAATAAGTTTGGACCCACTTTTACTTCATCGCCTTCTTTAGCACCTTCGAGAGCCTTTCCGATTGGGTTCGTCAACGGTATCTTCCCATTCTTTGGATCAACTTGTTCAGGGTTAACAAGTTCAAAATTGTGTTCGGTTTCTTTTGTTAAGTTCTTAACTATAATACTTGAGCCGATAGTTGCTCCAGCTGTTTGGGCAGTTGCTGTACTAGCAACAGTTTCTTCTGTAGCTGTATTGATACTTTCAATCCGAGCCTCTTTAATTTTTTCAGATAAATCGAGATTTTGGCTGTTCAGTTGGTCAGCCTCTTCTTTCATTTCACGGGCTTCTTCTTGATTCTTTGGTGTTTCTATCTCCATGGCCTTTATTTTTCTTTCAGTATCTTCTTCGCTTCCTATTGTGGTACCTTGTAAGAATTCTAAATCTTCTTTTAATTTTTCATGTTCAGTTTTCTCGGTCTCTAATAATCGTTCAGCCTGATTGCGTTCATCCATAGATATATTTAATTCAGATTTAGCTTCATCAAATTGTTTTTTCAAACTTTCCATTACTTTGCTAACCTGCTTAGATGCATTCTCTAATGTATTAAGATCTTTCTGAGTTTTCTTTTTCCTATTGGTTTCTTCTTTTAATTCATTTTGAATACCTGAATTCGAAGTATTTTGTTCAGTAACTTGGTCTTGTAATTCTTTTAAGGAGTCAGTTAAACCTATGATTTCTCCTTCTTTCGCTCTGTGAGTTTCAGCTTCTTGTTGCAATTCTATGATAGTTTCTCTTTCTAAATCTAATTCACTTAGCGTGACTGCTGCCTTCTCACGGGCTGAGGCTAGGTCTTTCTTTGCTTTTTCTAGGTTTGCTGTAAGAGTTGTAAATTTGTCGTTTATACGTTTTTTATTCTTTTCCATAAGTTTTACTTCCCGATCTAGTTCTTTTCTTCTTTGAGCTGCCTCATTCCGTTCTACTTTTGCAGATTTTTCTCTTTCATTCGATTCCAAGGTGTGCTGTTCATAGTCCATTATTTCTTTTTCTAGATTGTTCTTTTCTTCAACTGTTTTATCATATGCTGCCTTTACAGAGTCGTAGGATTCAAGTGCACTAATTGTTTCTGGTTTTTCAATTTTCAATTTCTTTTCAGCTTGAATTGCCTTCTCTTCGGCATCTTCACTCATATTTCTTAAGGAACCAATTTCACGAGTCATTCTATCACTCAACCTCATATCATTTTCATGTTTTCCTCTTAAATCTTCAATTTCAGCTTCTAGGTTTGTTTTTGCAGCCAAATCATCACCCAGTTCTTTTTCTGCCATTCTGGATCGTTTTTCAACTTCAGATGTAGCTATTCTAGCAGTTTTCAACTTACTTTCTAAAGAGTTGTTCAAAGTTTCGACACTTTGGTTTAATGCAGTTAAGCGATCTAATTCAACGTTCAAGTCATCAATACCATCGTAATCAATGCCTTCTGCAGCGGTTTTCACATCTTGTATTTTTCTTTCAGCATTTCTTAATTTTTCTTCAGTATCTTCGAATTCCTGCATAAGATCTTTGCTCTTATCAATTTCACCGTCTTGTATTTTTTGTTGTCTTTCTATTAAATCCTGTTTTTTCAATATATTTTGCCATTCTTCATCAATATTTCCAAGTATGTATAGAGTTCCTCCGCCCGTCAAGACACTTCCTAAAAGGACTACAATAAAACCAATGCCTGGTTTCCATTCAATTGGGGTAACTCTGGCACTTATCTTATCTGCAGTACCTTCATTTACAGCTTCAACAGTTTCTATACAAGATCCAGTTCCGTAAAATGTTAGAGGTATTCCAGTAGTACATCCTAGTCTCGCTTCTTGACCCAATTCAGTATTTATTCCAGCTTCATCTTCAATTAATGCCGTTGGCCACGAAGTAGCGTATAATGCCGTGGTCAGCGTGCCAATTACCAAGACTAGAATAGCAGAGTATTTTAAATTGGTAAGAACTTTCCTAAGATTCTTCTTATGTAAATGCTTGATTGAGTCATTTGCCATATATGCTACAGCAAAGGCCATTAATGCAGTTCCATAAGCTAATCGCACTACGTTTTTGGTAACATCAATTTGACTTATACAGGAATCACAGTCTGTATTGTAGTTATGACTCTCCGTTGTCCTATCATCATTTGTCTTAACATACTTCGATAAATAATAACTATATTCAAAATTATCAGTACCTGGATATTCTTCTCCAGTCTCAGGATCTATATTTTGTATTTTTCCACTAACTTCAAACCATTCAGCATAATCTCCAGTGCTATGAATTGCAATAAGTACAACTAAACAGGTAACAATGGCGACCGCTTGTATTTGTTGTAATTGCTCTTTCATGTGGACTACTTTTTGTTCCACCTCCTATTTAAAGTTTGCTTTTCAGCGATAACGTTTTTTGCATGTTTGTGCTAATTTAGACCTCAGTTAACATTTTAACACCGTGATTCCGTTAACAATTGATGAAGGTTTGTCCAGTCTGTCAATATGAGGAGGAACAAGAGGACGAAGTCTCTTGTGCCATTTGTGGCTCAGACCTTGAATCTGAAGGCAGCGTTGCCGAAGAAATAAGTGCAGATGAATCATCTAAAATTGAAGAATCACTTGATGTAAATAGCAGTGACGATAAGTCTGGCTCAACAGAATTACCTTCTATCGAGGATAATAAGATTCCAGCAGATTCATCTTCAATTACTGATGACGAAAAAGCTATCGAGGAGGCCTTATCAGCTTCAGAAGTTACTTCTTCAGAGGATTCTGGAAGTTCAACTTCTTTTTCTGAGATGTGGGCTCAAACTCAAGCTTCATTTGGTTCCCTCTTTGGAAAATTGGATGGCTTTTTCAAAACAGATTCCAAAATTAATTATAAGGCTCCATTGATTGCTTTAGTTATTTCGATTCTTTTATTTTTTTCTATTATTGGTTTGGCAGTAACAACAGTCCCCTTACCAGACGAAGAATCGTCTGATGGGATGCTTCCAGTTACTCCTTATAGAAAAAATGGAATTGAAATTGGCAGGGGTGTCTCTGACCCTTTTACAGGAGAACCCTTTAATTGTGAGATATGGGACGCAATGAGATATGAGGATTTCCGAGTTGAAGATCCTGAAGATGATTTTTTGACTTATGCAGTTACTGATACGAACCAAAGCGGTACGGTTGATAGCAGTGAAAGATATGGTTGTTTTGTGAATATGAGCTGGATGAGCGGTATTTCGTTTGTATTATTTAATATAATTTTGTTTATTTGCGTATTATATCTCTATAGTTCAGTATCTAATAAGTCTATAATTCAACCAATTATTGTTTTTGGTCTTGCTGAGTCTGTTTTATTTATTTTGTATGGAGGTGCGTTAAATAAATTAATTGAACCACTAATTTTGACAGTTGGGTTGGTTTGTGCTATTTGTTTGATAGTTTCAGTAGGTGTTTTACTTGCTCGCGTTGTAAGAGAGCGTACTTTGGATGATCCTCCAAGTTTAACTTTTTATCTGTTCATGATTGCAGTTGCTTTATTACTTTCCTCGGTATTTTTCAATTATGCTCAAGGACCTTATTTGATTTGTACGGATGAATACGGAACTTCTCCCCGCACTGAAATCATTGCTGGCAATGTAACATTCATGGACTCTGAATTGGAGGAAATGAGAGCTAATATTGATTTTGAGGAACAAACAGTTTGTCAAAGAGTAGGATACAAGGCTTTACTTGTTAAACCGTTCTATCTGGAAGGTGGTGGTTCGGATGGTATGCTTCTTCTTCTGGCTTCAACTTTTATTTTCATAGGGGCCGGAAACTGGTTGATATCAAGCACTAAGATTAGAGATATTGAAGAGGCTAAATATTTCTCTATGATAATTTCAGGTCTTGTTTTACAATTCTTAATTTTAGCATATAATTTGGTTACTAACGGAGAAGATGGCCTTGTTATGGATACAAATGATACTATGCTAACTGTAATGGCAGTTGGTGTGGCTTCAGTTGGTCTTTTCTCTTTTTACAAGAAGCGCCGTGGGGATGCCAGTTCAATGGGTGTTGCCTATTTCGGAATTTTTGCAGCTGGAATTTTTGCCTTATTTGGAACTTTCTTATCTCCAATTTTGATAGGTGGAAATGATGTTGAAATACCAAAAGACAGTCAAGGACGCCTGTATCTTTTACTCACTACCTTGGTTACGGCTATAGGATTCTGGTTAAGTTATAAATTTGGTTCACGTAAGTTACAGGAATTTTCAATTGCGAGCGATATGGCTATGCCAAACCGTGAAGATCCTTTCGCACCAACAGTACCTGGACAACAGGCAGCCATGCCAGAATGGACTGTAGATTCGGCCATGGAATTTTTGATGGCAGAATATGGAGATGAGTTCCAGATTGAATTGAAGCATACGACTGAACATACCCCCGATATGGCACTTGTTGAAAAGACAATGATGGATAATGTAGATCAATCAGTTACTATCAGGCAAGGTATTGAAGTTGATTATAATGTTAAATTTGAAGAAATAGCTGAAGCGTACTCAACTACAAGAGATACAGTTGATGAGGTCATTACTCATTTGACTTCAGGTAAGAATATTATGTTGTTTGGTGAACCTGGAACTGGTAAAACTGCATTGTCTAATATATTATTGACAAAACTGTGTGGAGAAATTGACCAGCCTAATGGTAGTAAAGCTCCCAACTACACTATAGTTACAGCCAATGCAGAATGGTCTAATTTTGATGTTATTGGAGGTATTTCTCCCGATGATTCTGGTGGATATTACTTCAAAGACGGTTATGTTGCCGAAGCTGCGAAATTGTGTGAAAAATCTATAGTTGAGACTGGAAGACCTCATTATCTTGTAATTGATGAGTTTAATCGTGCAAATATCGATGAAGCTTTTGGTAAATTATTTACAGTTTTTGAGTATAGAGATAAGCAACCTTTACTTACACACAAGGAAACCGGCGGAGCTCCATTCATGATGCCACCTGAGTTCAGAATTATTGGAACAATGAATACTCAGGATAAGAATACACTTTTCAATGTAGGATTTGCGTTAATGCGTCGTTTTGCATTTGTTGAGATTGGTTTACCAGATCCTAGTGATGAATATAATCGAATGCCAGTATTCGTATATTTCAAATTAAAGAAATTAGGTTTAGTTCCAGACAGGCCTGAAGGAGATAATTTATGGAAATTTGGAGAGAAATGTAAGCATTTTGCAAGCCGTAAGTTTGATTTTTATGATGATGATAATAACATGTATAAGTGTCACGAAAAGTTAGTCAAATTTTTAGCCCCTGATGAGACTCCTAAACGTGGTGATGAGGTGGCAGTTGGTGTCCGTACTTTCCGTAAGATTGGTCCTGCCTTATTGATTGATTCTATGGTCACTATTTTCAATTCTATTCAGAAATATGGGCCAGATTTGGCTCTTGACAAGGTTATTCGCTCGAATATCATGCCTTCTTTAGAAGGTTTAGAAAGAAGCGAGATAAGATGTTTGTTTTTGAAGTCTAAGGAAGTATTAGGTCCAGATTCATTAGTAACTGAAACTTTCGATAGAATGGCTAATTCTGACAGCTTAAGTTTATTCTGATAAAATATATCAAATGCAAAGAAAAGATGAGGAAGATAGCTCTCCCTCGTCTAGTGAGTAGAATTTGCATATGAAAGGAATCAAGTATTAGATAATCAAAAGATACAAGCTGAATTAAAACAAGCTAGAGACTTGATCAATCAACTTAAGGAAATACCACACTTAGCTGGTCATTTAGGAAAATGAAAATACCAAAAAAATACTTAAGTAGGAGGTTTCGAGTTTATATTATGAACAAAAAACCATTTTTTGTTTTTTTGATAGCTATTGTAATGATGTCATCAGGGTGTCTTGATATTGTTGACCTTTTGGGTGGCTGATTAGAAAGAGCTAGCATCACTTAACCTGTCTGACTAAATCTAATGTGCGTGCATATCATTGCCACAGCACATTGGAGATTTAATTTTTCCACAACCGCCAGGACATTTTGAAACATCTACAGTAGTTCCATCATCCTTAGTGAGTGTATCGTGAACTAATTCTTTACCACAAGCTCCACAATTCATTGCTGCAACTGACATATCACAATTATGACAAACGTATTTTCCCATATTTATTCAGTAAGGTGCTTACTTATAAAATAGTTATATCCTTTTTTTTGCAATTAGACTGTCGAGGTATCTCTTTTTTAATTTGAACCCGTTTTTTCTAGCTAATTTTGTAATCGCTTTATCAAAACTACTTCCATATTGAGCTCCCTTCTTCTTACGGGCCGAAGCTTCTCTTGGCACTCCAATGTCTTCAGCAATTTCTCTCAAGATCTTTTTGTTTGTACTTGAGTCTATCTTTTTATCTGTAGATAGACTCATTGCTAAAATTATGAGTTCATCATCGATATATGGGCTAATAATTTCTTTTGTAATACTTTCGGATATTAATTTATCTCTTGAAATTACAAGATTATTTAGACGCTTCAAACCTTCCCAGCTCTCTTCCTCAAGTCCTTTAATATCTATACCTCTCCACGTACCTTTTTCACTAATTGATTTTACGTGTCTTTGATAACCTGCAAATAACTCTTCAGCACCTATTCCACTGTAAAAGATTTTTTCATCACCTAAACTCATTGCTGCAAGTAAAACTGCAGATACTGATACTTTAACCATATATTCAATATAGTTGTCATCCTGAATTACTGGTTCAGGTAATATATCTATAACTTTCAATAACAATTGTTCAATTTCGTCAAGTTCGAACTCTTTGGTAATGAGTTCTAAATCTAATAAGCTTGCTATTTCTCTAGCTACTTTGAGATCTTGAGAGCCTTCCATTCCGACACAAAAACATCTAAAAGAAGCATTATGATCTTTACATATTTTAGCAATGATTGATGAATCCACACCTCCAGATAGAAGAATGCCAAAGGGTTCTTTAGGTAAGTCATTTATTATTGATTCTTTTAGAGCTCTAGTAAGATTCTCTTTTGTTCCAATAACCTCTTTAACATTTTGAAGTGATTCAATATGCTTAATCCAGTTTGAATCAGATATGAGATTCTTAATTTTTAATCTAGGCATATACTTATGCCAGATCTTTAACCATATAATATTCTTTTAGGGTATATCCTAATTTTTCATAATATATTCTTGTTCCAGGTCCGTGTGTAACTCTTACTTTAGAATAAGCTTTTGATTTTTCTTCAGCTATTTTCATTAATTTACTGCCTAGCCCCATGTGCTGTACTCCCGTACCTGTTTTTCCAATATCTGCAGCCTGTCCTGTAACTTTTAGTTCTCTAACGGTTGCATTATCATCTAGTCTTAGTCTTAAATATGCTAAAAGTTTTGAGCCAGATTCATAGGAAATAAAGTGTTCAGTACCTCCACTGGATTTGTATATTATTTCTTTAAGCTCCGCAGTCTTAGGATCTATTTTGGCCCTCCAAAGTTCTCTACAGTTAATACACCTACATTTTTTCCCTCTAGCTTTTAGTTCTCTTCGAGCATATTGGCGTAAATTTGAGTTCATCACTCCAGCTATAATCTGTGGTTTTGGAATGTCGCGCTGAATTCTTTGAATTCTAACATATGGTGGTACTATTTCTTTTAGACTGGCTATTAAATTTGCAGCAGTTTCAGTATCATAAGGTACAAAATCTCCTGGATTACGTGATAAAGGTGAACCTTTGACAAGTAATGTAGGATATAATTTTAGCATGTCTGGTTGGAAGTCTTCTTCCTCAAATAATCGTTTGAAATCTCTTAGGTCTGTTTCAGGATTCATTCCAGGTAGTCCTGGCATCATATGATATACTACTTTGAATCCAGCTTCCTTCAATAATTTAGTTGCTCTAATCACATCATCAACCGATTGTTGACGATTTAATTTGTCATGGACGCCGTCATCTAAACATTGCACTCCAATTTCGACTCTTGTGGCACCTTGTTTCCTCATTTGAAAGACAGTCCAAGGAGTACATTCAGTTGGTCTTGTTTCCATAGTCAAAGCTACACATTTGTGTTTTGCAGATCCATTGGCTTCTAGGGCTTCTTCTAAAGACAATTCCTTTCCATTCAAAGTAGCAAAAGCACCTTTCAGAAATTCATCTTGATAATCTGGTGTTCTTGCTGTGAAAGTTCCCCCCATTATAATTATTTCAACTTTATCAGTAGGATGCCCATTACGGACGTATTGCTCTAATCTTGATTCGACTTGGGACTTAGAATTGTAATTATGACGTTTCCCTCTTCGAGCTGCAGGTTCATGACCTGTGTAAGATTGAGGACTTTCATTTGTAGGGCCTCCTGGACAGTATGTACAAGTTCCATGGGGGCAAGGGGCCGGCGAAGTCATTATCGCTACGGGTGTTACACCAGCACTAGTTCG
The DNA here is from genome assembly GCA_014240055.1 of Methanobacteriota archaeon. Lineage (GTDB taxonomy): Archaea > Thermoplasmatota > Poseidoniia > MGIII > CG-Epi1 > CG-Epi1. Next base: position 78,873 of record JAAZXP010000001.1, read on the forward strand.
CATTGGTTTTA
>JAAZXP010000020.1 GCA_014240055.1 Methanobacteriota archaeon
CCATTGGGGTCACATAATAAGAGAGAGGGTCTATAGCTGCTTATGGAAAATTTAAAACAACTTAGAGAATTGATGGCACAACATTCTCTTGATGGTTTAGCAGTAGTTCCAGGTCCTAATATGACTCATATTACTAAATCTAAGTTTCATCTTAGTGAGCGACCGGTTGTTTTCTTTATACTGCAGAATGAAGCAACATTTATTCTTCCCGAATTAGAAAGTCCTAAGATATTAGATTTAGACGTCAATTTCATTACTTATGACGATGAAGAAGGTCCTAGGCCTGCTTTTGAAAAGTTTGCAAATACAAATAATATTTCAAAATTGGGAGTGGAATCTAGGACAATAAGACATCTTGAACTAGATTTGATGAATTCGACTGGTATTGTCTCAAATATTGTTGATTCAATAGATATTTTTGCTAAATTACGGATGTCAAAAAGTCATAAAGAAATAGACAATATGATTGAGGCCGTTAAAATTGCTGAAACTTCTTTAAAGTCTATCTTAGGCAATATTAGACCTGGAGTAACTGAAAAGCAATTTGCTGCCGATCTCGTTATTGAATTATTACGCAATGGTTCAGATTCCGAATTACCTTTTTCACCAATTGTGGCATCAGGGACAAATGCAGCTAATCCACATCATTTCCCTGGAAATAAAAAATTTCAAGATGGCGAACTAATAATCATTGACTGGGGTGCTAATTTCGAAGGCTATTTTTCAGATATAACTAGAACTTTTGCCTTGGGAGATTCTATAAATTCAGAATTATTAACAGCTTATGAAACTGTAAGGCAGGCAAATAAGTCTGCAAGAATTAAAGCGAAGATAGGTGTTCAAGCTGGTGATGTGGATCAGGCTGCGAGAAAAGTTATAGAGACTTCAGGTTTTGGTAAGTTCTTTACCCACAGAACAGGGCATGGTTTAGGTTTAGAAGTTCATGAAGAACCGTACATTAAACCAGGCAATGATTTTATTCTTGAAAAAGGGATGACTTTTACAATTGAACCTGGTATCTACATACCAAATTTAGGTGGTATTCGTATAGAAGACGATATCTATTTGGAAGATTCAGGTGCAACTAGTTTAACAACTTTATCAAGGAAACTAATCTATCTTTAGTTACAGATGAACCCTTTATAGACCAGCGATAAACTGGTTATACAATGGCAGACCCAGTTCCTAGCGGTGGTAGACGTTATGTCGTCCTAGCAGTAGTTATTATGCTATTAGCAGCATTGCCATTTTCTCCCTTAGTAGATTTTCAATCTTCAAAGCATATAGACAAACAATCTGCAACTAATGATTCTAATTTACCAACCAAAGACAGTGACAATGATGGAATGCCTGACTGGTGGGAGATTGGTTTCGGCTTAGATCCATATGATGCTTTAGATGCTGCACTTGATGCAGACAGTGATGGACATGATAGAAATAGAAACGGTATTCTCGAAGAAGAAGAATATTTTACAAATTTGATGGAATATGAAATGGATTTTGTTATTGGAAATAGTACAGATCCTACTAATTCAGATACAGATGAAGATGGTATTCCTGATGGTTGGGAAGTTTATTACAATTTCAATCCTCAATTAGCATCAGATGCAGATGATGACAGAGATGAAGATGGATATGATGCTAACCGTGATGGAGATATGAGTCCTGAAGAAGTTCATACTAATTTAGAAGAATATTTAGCAGGTACAAATCCTTGGGAGTTTGATACAGATGCAGATGTCATGTCAGATGGCTGGGAAATATATTATGGATTAAATCCTACAAGTTCTGAAGATTCATGGCTGGATTCTGATTTGGATGGTTGGGATTCTAATTTAGATTTTGATTTGGCATACGAAGAAAGATATTTGAATTATATGGAATTTCTGAATGACACTCATCCATTTGTCTGGGATTCAGATTCAGATTCGATGCCTGATGGTTGGGAAGTCTATTATGATTTAGAACCGTTAAGACCAACCGATAATTTTGAGGATAAAGAAGGTGATGGTTTACCTAATGTTTATGAATACAATAATAGTTTAGTAAACACAGGATGGGTGGATGTAGACAATATATTCACAACACGTCCGGATCTTAATGATACCGATGGCGATACTTTATCAGACAATGATGAATTATTTAATTATTTGACAGATCCAACTAGTAACGATACCGATGGAGATGGAATGCCTGATGGTTGGGAAGTGAAATATGGTTTGAATCCGATTTCACCATTTGATGCTAACGGAGATTTAGACAATGATGGTTGGGATTTTGATAGAAATTCGATTATATCAAGTATTGAAGCCTTCACAAATTTAGAAGAATATCTGAATGGTACGATTCCTACAAATAATGATACTGATGGTGACGGCATGCCAGACGGTTGGGAAACTTTCCACGGCCTTAAACCTTTAGATTCTAGCGATGCTAACGAGGATTATGATGAAGATGGTTATGATATAAATCGTGATGGTTTTACTAGTAGTTTTGAAAGTTACACAAATTTAGAAGAGTTTATGAATAATACTTCTCCAAGTCATAATGATACAGATTCAGATGGAATGTGGGATGGTTGGGAAGTATACTATGGTTTGAATCCTTTAGATGGGTACGATGCAACTGTAGACAATGACTTAGACGGTTTTGACGAGAATTATAACGGGACTTTAGAGGAAGAAGAAGAACATAATAATGTATTGGAGTTCCAAGCAGATACGCATCCATACATTGCAGACACAGATGCAGATGGGATGTTGGATGGCTGGGAATGGAAATATGGCTTAAATCCTCTAAATCCTCTTGATGCTAACGCAGATTCAGATGGTGATGGTTTGATTAATCGTTTGGAATACAACAATACAGCAGCAGGTCCATATGTTGAGGTAGACGGTATAACCTCTACTCATCCGAATAATAATGACACAGATGGAGATGGTTTATCAGATGGTCAGGAAATATCAATTCATTTGACAGATCCAACTAGTAATGACACCGATGGTGATGGTATGCCAGATGGTTGGGAGGTGAAATATGGTCTTGATCCTCTTGACTCTGCTGATGCGTTATTAGATTCGGATGACGATAGTTTTGATGCAGATTGGAATGGCAATATAACTTCCTTAGAAATATATTCAAATCTTTATGAATATTGGAATGGTACAAATCCAATTCTTGGAGATACGGACAATGATGGAATGCCAGATGGCTGGGAAGTACATTGGAACTTACAACCATTGAACTCTAGTGATGCTAATGATGATTCAGATAATGACACTTTAATCAATTTATATGAATATGATAATTCAAGAGTAGATGGTTATGATGATAATGTTTACAGTTCCGATAACATAACTGGTTCTAATCCTTTACTGAAAGACACCGATAGAGATTTGATTTTAGATGGTGAAGAATGTTTCTTTGGTGAAGATGGATATGTTACGGACCCTTCAAATCCGGATTCAGATGGTGATGGAATGCCTGATGGTTGGGAAATGATGTATGATTTAGATCCTTTTGATTCATCTGATGGTGAATTAGACTTAGACAATGATGGTTGGGATTTTAATCGGAATGGCACTATAGAAGATTGGGAGAAATTCACTAACTATGAAGAGTATTTGAATGGCACAGATCCTACAAAGAATGATACTGATGGCGATGGAATGCCTGATGGCTGGGAAGGCTATTATGGTCTCAATCCAAATTCAGCAGAGGATAGAGATTGGGATACAGATTCAGACGGCTATGATTCTGATTTAGATGGAGAATTGTCTCCTGATGAGAAATTGACAAATTTTGAAGAATTTCTTTTAAATACAAATCCTGTAAAAGCAGATACAGACGGTGATAATTGTACAGATGGTTGGGAACTCTATTGGAATGATAATAAACCAGCTAATGAAACTAGAACTTTGAATCCTTTAGATGCAGTAGATGGATTTCTAGATTATGATGATGATGGATGGGAAGATTGGGAAGGTGTTTGGCATAATTTCCCTAATTGGAGAGAAGAAGAAGCTAAAACTAATCCATGGAATCCTGATTCTGATGGGGATGGCATGAGTGATGGCTTTGAGGCGGATAATTGACGTTTAATTCTTTCCAAAGAACTTTTGGCATACCTTTATGTATTAAGTTCGTAGATTCTTACGCGTGGGAGGAGAGATGAAGTTAACAAAATTTTTAGCAGTATTGCTGGTTTTTAGTATGTTACTTTCACCTCTTGCTAGTTTCCCAGTAAATGCGTCAGACCCAAATGATCCTGACGGTGATGAAGATAATGATTCTGATGGATATGATGCTAATCGTGATGGAGTAATATCTAATGAAGAAAAATACACGAATTTAGAAGAATATTATAACAATACAAATCCAAATGATGTAGATACTGATGATGGAGGTGCTTGGGATGGTTGGGAAATTTATTACGGTTTCAATCCTCGTAACGCATCTGATGATTCATTAGATAGTGATGCCGATTTTATAGCTAATAATATTGAATTTTATTGGGATTCAGATCCTTTTGATAGCGATACAGATCAGGATGGAATGCCTGATGGCTGGGAAGATTTTTACTCAGACAGACTTCCTGATGGGTGTGGATTAAACCCAACAGTTGGAAGTGATAAATTTGATGATCCTGATTCAGATGGTTCGGATAATCTCCGTGAGTATCAAGAAGGAACTGATCCTTGTGATGCCGATAGTGACGATGATGGAGATCCAGATGGTGAAGATCCTCCACCTTTAGAGCCAGGTGAGCCTCCTGGAACTAACCCAGACACTGGAGCTACGGATGGTAATGTTACAATTTATGAAATTTTTGACCCTGTTTTGGGAAGTCTCAAGCGTTGGTCTTCTCTAAATGGTTTGTATTACGATAGTGCTAACAGTAATCCATATACGATGTATAATTACGACACTACAAAAACAGAGATATTTCCTACGAATTATGAAGGATATTCACAAATTTTTGAAGGTTGGATTTGGATGGGTATCACTGTTACAGATTCTAGTTATACTATGATTCCTTCTGTATCGCCAGATGCTGAAATAATAGATTATGATTCTAATGCTACTGGAGTTACTATACAATTTTTCAAAGACGGGGCAGATAATTATTATGTTCAGTCTAATCAAGATGCTACCATTGATTTAAAGTACAGAATGGGTACAAATGGCTCATATTTTAATAGAGAAATATCGGATGATTTGACTTTAGATGATATGCCTGAAGAGGTAATAATTCCAATTACTGGTGAAAGTGAAGTTAAAGAGAATGTTAGAGAATTTTTGCAATACAGACATGACAATGGAACCATTGCAAATGAACCATTGTACTGGTTATGGCCTGAAAATGGAACTCCTGAAACTAATTTAGCTTTAATAATTGATAATTTAACTTGGTATTTTTCTGCTTTCATTGAAGGAGATGGTGATGTTCCCGATCCTGAATCTCCATGGGATGTTTACCAGTCAATTTGTATAAATGGAATTGGAGCTTGTAGACATCGATCATTTGGTTTCTTTGTGACTGCTCTTGCTCTTGGTGCACCAACACGATATATTTCTAACGAGGCTCATGCATTTGTTGAAGTTTATGTTCCTGAGGATAATGAAACGTTTTCCACAAGTCATTGGATGAGGATTAACTTAGGTGGAACTGGAGGCAGTAATACCTTAGAGAGACCTGATGAAGAAGAAGACGACGGTGATACTTTTAATTTTGATGAAATGGATCCTGATGATATTGATAATATGACTGGAGATCTAGTTACAATAGTGATCGAAAGTTATTCACCTACAGAAGTAGATAAAGGAGAAAGAATTCGAATTCAAGGATACGTTGAAGATGAGAATGGAACTCGCTTACCTAGTTTTGAAATTGGGTTTGGAATGTGGGATAAAGAGCATGTTGAACCTGCGTTTGAAATAGGTCAAACTTTAACTGATTCTTCAGGTAATTTTGATTTTAATATTACTGACTTTTTGGCAGCAACTCCAGGAGATAATGAGATTTATGCCGCATCTTACAAGCAAGGGTTTTTGGGAGTAGATGGTCCTAAGGAAATAGAAATATATTCTAATTCAACATTTATCCTAGATAATCCTGAATCAGTAGGTAAAGGTCAAGACTTGATAGTTTCTGGAACATTACTTGATGTTGGAGGAGTTCCGGTTGAAGGTAAGACTCTGACAATTTATTTATGGGAAGATCCATATTTTGGAAGTCCTAACTGTAATAATAGTTGGCCAGCTATACTTTGTAACATAGGAGAACTCGGTGGTGAACCAGTTACTGACGAGTTTGGCAATTTTGTCTTTAGTTGGACAGTTCCAGAGGATGGCGAGCCATCTGCAGACACAGATTACCACATTTATGTTGCGTATGATAGTTCAGATGATGATTATGTGTATTCAACGAGTCAGTCTACAGATTTAATAATTCTTGATTCTACTGTAAATTTAACTGCTGAATTAGAACCGAATAAAGAATATGTAGGAAATACTTTTTGGGTTAATGGAACCGTTGGCGATGTGGCAATATCTAATGGTAGTATTAGCATTGAAATGGTAGGCTTTGAGTTAGCTGAATTTAGTGTAACTCAAGTTAATTGGACTACTGAGCTATTTATTCCAACAGATTTTGCAGCTGGTAATTATACAGTAATAGTCACTTTTGACAGTGAAAGTGTGACTTTACCTGATGAGAGGATAAATCTTGATTTCACAGTTCTTGGTACAAGTAATATTATTTTAGATTCTGATTCTTTAAAGATTACCAGAGGAGAAAACGTAACTTTAGAAGGTGAATTAAACGATCACTTAGGTCAGCCTTTAGCGGAGCAGAATATTAATTTGGTATGGGATGGTATTGCAATTGCAACAGTCACTACTGAAACTGATGGTGATTTTGTTTACGTTCATAATATTCCAGCCGACCATGCTTTAGGAAATGTGACTTGGTCTGCAGAATTTATTGGTAATGATCTCCACTCAGGTTCTTCGGAATCACAAACATCTATTATTTTCCAACAAACTGTGTTGTCATTGCAATCAGATAATATACACTTTTATGCAGGAGAAAGCATGATTATTAGTGGTAGTTTAGCATTAGATAATGGTACTTTAATTCCAGGAACTTTAGGATTTTATTTCAATGATGTGTATCTAGAGTCATTCCAAACTAATGGAAGCTTTAGTTTTGAATATGTTCCAGACTCTACATATTTGGATGTTGGTCTTCAAAGTATACAGGTTAAGTATTCTGAAAAAGACTTTAATCTTGAAGATACGGCATCAGTTGCTGTCTATTTACACAGAAAAGTATTTTTAACTACAGAAGAGCAAGAAGTTTTACGAGATACGGCCATTCAAATTGAAGGCTTTGCTAGGGATGAATCCTCTTTTGGTATTTCTGGCCTTGAACTTTCATTTGTTTGGGGTGATAACACTCTTGATGAAACTTCAACAACTAATTTTGGTGGTTCATATTCAAAAGAGTATTTGATTCCTAATGCTCAGTTGCTAGGTAAAGTATTAGTTCAAGTCATATTTGATAATACGACCTCACCTTTCCATGATAATGCTACTCATGAAGTTGAGTTTACAGTGTGGTCTGAAACAGTAATATCTCTTCCAGACATAGAAATAGTTAGAGGTGAATCAATCTGGTTCAATGGTACTATATTTGATGATAGAGATCAACCTGTTGAGGAAATTGAGGTAAATATCTTTTGGAATGAAGATTATATTAATAGAGTAACAGGAGATTCTAACGGTTCTTTTAGTTTTATATGTGAAGATGATTGGGAATGTTCAGAGGCTGATCATCCAGTAGGAATTATACCTGTTGAGTTGGACTTTGGAGGAATTGGTTACTATAGGCCTTCAAACTATATTACTAATTATACGATATGGGGAAGCACGAATATTTCCATTAGTGACTTTTCAGATATAGTTATTGCAGGTAACAATGTTACATTTTCAGGATTCATAGAGAATGATTTAGGTGTGCCTTTAGACAGAGACATTACAGTTCGCTGGGATGGAATAACAAGAACTACTGTAACTTCAATTAATGGCGAATTCTCAGGTACATTTGTGCTTCCTCAGAATACTTTGGCAGACAATCATACCTTGTCGGTTGTTGTTGATGATCAGAATTTCCTCAGAGGTTCTTCTGATAGTGTTGCAATATTAGTAATGAGAGAGACGGAGGTCACTGTGCAATGGCTTGGTGGATTTAGAAATTCGAGTTCATTGGTATCTGGTTATCTTCGTGATGTAGTAGGTATAGGATTGGCCGATCATCAATTAGATATTTATTTCGATGATGAACTTATTGGAAATGCAACTTCTGGAGAATCAGGTATGTTCTCTTATAATATTTTTATTGATTCAAGCACTGAACTTGGAGAACATAACGTGGAAGTGAAGTTTGTAGGTTCTTATTTCTATATAGATTCGAGCTCAGATTCTACTTCCGATATTCTTGCAAGGACTTCTTTTATCTCAGAACCTAAAGAAGTTTTACGTTTACAGGAATTCATTTTGAGTTCGTATTTGTTTGATGATCTAGGAGAGCCAATGGTAGGTCAAATGGTAAATGTTACTTTTGGAAATATTAAGTATCCATTAATCGTTGATTCCACTGGGCTTGCTGAAAAGAATTTGACGCTTACACCTGATTATGATTTGGGTAATTACATTGCATATTGGGATTATACTGGCTACGGTTACTACTTACCAACAACAAATCAACAAACAGTGACTGTAATGGCTTTAACTAGCATTAGCATAGAATCCGATGCAGATGTTATCGTTGGAGAAACATTCAGCTTTAGTGGAAGAATAATTGATGATATGGATGTTCCATTAAGTACAGAACTAAATTTCTATTTCCACGGCCAATTTGTAGACACCTTGCTTACAGATGGTGATGGTAAGTTCTATTATGAATACAGGGTTCCTACAGATAGTGATGCAGGGCCAAATGCAATTTCAGTTCATTATATCTCTGAAGGGTTTTACCGAGCTTCTTCGTCTACATGGCAATTGCAAGTATATCATAATACTAGAATAGTAATGGATGATTCTGAGGGTATTTTAGATACTACAGTACCTATCGTTGGTTATGCTTATGATAAAGCAGATAGACCAATAAGCAATCTAAGTATAAGATTAGTCTTAGATTCAGGTTTTCCAATAGATGGTACAACGGATATTAATGGTAAGTTTACCATACCTCTACCATTGCCATTTGGTTTAGAATTAGGTAATCATAATTTAACTGCTACTTTTGCAGGTAATGATTATTACATAAGTAATTTTACAGATTCTAAGATTCATATTAAGGGCGAAACTCAAATATTTTTGGAGATACCTAATAGTTTGGAATACCAGCAACCTTATTCTGGAGCAATAAGTTTGAGAATGTATGATGGAACACCAGTGTCTGGTGCTTCGTTATTGGTTAATCTTGAACCTGAAGGTATGACCTTTATGGTAATCACAGACTTGAATGGAACTGCTAATTTTGATTCAGTTTTCTCAGGTAATATGACGATTCCAATGATTGTGAAGGTAACATATACAGGTAGTGAAAATTATGTAGGTAATGAAATAGAATCTACTATAGTATACAGACCCCCTGTAGAGCAATCTAACTATTCTTTTTGGATTGTAATGGCTGCATCCTTAGTTGGAGCTTCTGGAGTTGTTTTAGGATGGAAATGGTATCGCGAAAGACATTTAAGAGAAATTCAAAGAATATTGGAAGCAACGGCTTCTGCATTAGAGGCCAATATGGATTATCGAGATTCAATTGTATATTCTTACAAAGAAATGTGTAAGATTCTAAACGGTTATGGATATTTAAGACGCCATTTTGAAACAGTAAGAGAGTTTCAACATGCATTGCAAGAGGCTTTATCTCTTGATCATGACTCTGTAGCTAGACTTACATTGCTATACGAAGAGGCTGACTACACTACAAAGAGTTTGGATGATGATCATAGACTCAATGCAGTTTCATCACTTAGGACAGTCATTCAAAGTTTGGATGACTATAGCAAGAAAGAGGAATAGATGCCCATCTCCAGCCGCTCAGGTGTAATTTTCTTATTTATTACAATTTTGATTTGTGTTCTTGTATTATTTCCTATATTACAATATGTTGTCGAAAGAGACCCTCAACTCTCAGCTTATGATGAAGATTGGAATGACATATCTAATTTTAGAATTGCTCTAGAAGATCAGAGTGAAACATCATATAATGTCAGTGCCATTTTGTCCAATCCAGCAGTCTTGGATGAGATTAAGGATCCTTCATCTACTTTATTGATAATCGCAGGTACTGAATCTCCTTATTCTAATTTAGAGTTAGAGATCTTAGTTAGGTATATGGAAAATGGAGGTAGTATTTTGGTATTTGGAGATTTTGATTATTCGAATACTATTGCAGGATTATTCGCTATAGAATATGTCGAACACACACTCTGGGATCAAAATTATCGTGGTAATGTGTCATTAATTGAGACAACTGCATATATTCGAGACTCAGCCAATGGCGATAAGTCTTACAGTTTATTGTTAAATGAGCCTGTTGCGATTAAAGATTTACAGTCAGCTCAAGTTAATTTTTGGAGTTCCGGGTTTGAGGTGCGTAGACAGACTATTATGTCAACTTCAGGTAGTTCTTGGATCGATTCCGATGATGATGGTGCAATTACACCTGAAGATGAGGCAGCTCCAGCATCCGGTTTCGCCTTAGGAATGCGTTTTGATATGGGTCCTAGAACTGAATCGCTTGGTTCGGCTGTTTTCATTTCAGATTCTAGTTTGCCAATTAATGAGATGTGGAATGAAAATCAGAATTCACTTTTTTTAAAGGATTTAGTTAAATCCATGATTGGCTCAGACGGTGTTGTTCTTTTTGATGAGTCTAGACATACACAGGATTCCTTTGGAGCTAGTTTATTCCAGGCTGCCTTAGGCTTTTACTTTTTATTATCTGGAGATACATTAATTCTTCAAGTAATACGATTAAATGTTTTGGTAGCAGTTATAATTCTTACTATGGCACTTTCCTTACGGCAGCCAGAACCTCGCCGTTGGTATCACATCTTTGACATTATGCGTCCTCGCCCTTTCCGTTCCTATGGGCACAATCTTGATAATGGAATATTGGCTTTACAGGAAGTATTTTTAGAACGTATTAGGTTAAAATATCAAATTTATGAATTCGATGATAAGTCAAGAAAAGAGAGATTAACTATATTGCCAAATTTACTTAGGAATTATAATATACCCTTAGATGATGATTTTAAGATGCTTCTTGGTGCACCTACGCAGATAAGGCCTAACGACCTTCGAAGTATTGCTAAAAAGTTGAGTACGTGGTAATTTGAGCGAAAAAAAAAGTAAATCGAAAGAGGAGCTCTCAATAACTGAGACTGAAAAAGCAGCCAAAACAATATCTGATGAAGTATCAAATGTTGTTTTAGGTAAAGAATCGACCATTGAAATGTTGATGGCCGGTGTTCTAGCAAATGGCAACATATTGTTTGAAGATTTTCCAGGTCTTGCAAAGACCTTAATGTCTAATACATTAGCAGATGCACTTGGATGTGAGTTCAAACGAATACAGTTTACTCCCGATCTTCTTCCAGCAGATATAACTGGTTCATATTTTTATGATCCGGAAAAGAATAAGTTTACATTTCGACAGGGTCCAATCTTTTGTAATATTTTATTAGCTGACGAAATTAACCGCGCACCACCTAAGACTCAAGCTGCTTTGTTAGAAGCTATGCAGGAAAAGCAAATAACTATTGAAGGAACTACTCATAAATTAGATAGGCCGTTTATTGTACTGGCTACACAAAATCCAATTGAGTATGAAGGGACTTATCCCTTACCTGAAGCGCAGATGGATCGTTTCTTAATCAAATTGAGTGTTGGTTATCCTGATGAAGAAGTTGAAACAGGTATACTTCAGGGACGGTCTGAGCGTAAACAGGATTCATTCAAAGTCACAGCTAGAGCAACACCCGAGAAGGTCATTGCCATGCACGATGCGATTGAGGAAGTGTATGTCAAGAAAGAAGTAATGAGATATATCGTAGAGTTAGTTCAAGCAACACGTAGGGATCATAGAGTGGCTGTAGGTTCTAGCCCTAGAGGAAGTTTAGGTCTTTTCAAATTATCACGAGCTTTGGCAGTTTTGTCAGGTAGAGATTATGTAGTACCAGATGATGTTAAAAGAGCGACAATCCCCGTACTTGGCCACAGGGTTATTCTGAAACCGGAAGCACGAATACGCGGCGTTAAGATTGAAGAAATTTTATCTGAATTATTGATGACGGTTGAAGTACCGGCAGTGTCAGTGGAATAGTCTAAAAGATGTGGACACGTAAGGCAGTAGTCTACGTTGGTCTTGGAACTACATTAGTTCTATTTTCGCCTTTTATTGATAATCTTCAACTTTTTCTTTTAGGAACTACAATATTAGGTTTTGTAGCAGTTCACAGCCTGGTTAATACAAGGCCTATAGATGTTAAGGTAAGTCGCAGTTTTGATGCTGAACAAGTTTTTGAAAATAGCCCAGTCACAGTCGATTTTATAGTTCAAAATAAGGGGCGTTCAGTAGGTTTCCTAGAAATATATGATAATCTACCCTCTGAAGTAGAAGTGGATAGTGGCTCAAATCACACGATTATTCGACTTCAGAAAGATGAATTGATAATCAATAAATATCATCTTAACTGTAGATTAAGAGGCCAGTTTAGACTTGGTAATCCGAGTCTTAGAATTTACAATCCTTCGTTCTTATTTTATTATGAAGCTGACATAGAGTCAAAGTCCAGTTTAGTAGTTTTACCACAAATGGAACAGATAGATGGTGTAGATTTATCTACAGATTTCCCTAAGATGTATCAAGGTGCAATGCCCATTAGAAGGATAGGTACAAGTGGAGAATTTTACGGAATAAGAGAGTATTCACCCGGTGATGATTTTAAAAATATCAATTGGAGAGTTTTTGGAAGAACACGTAAATTAATGATTAATCAGTTTGAAAGAGAAGATATTTCAGATATAATGCTTGTTTTAGATGCTCGAGAAATTACCGGAACAGGTACTGTATTACAAAATCCTCTAAATTATTCTTGTAGAGCTATAGCTTCACTTGTTAGTTACTTTTTGAGAGCACGTAATCGAGTTGGTTTAACGATATACGGAGAAACTGTAAAAGTTATAAATCCAGATACTGGAGAAAGACATTTGTATGGTATATTGACAGCTTTAGCTGAAGTAAAAGCTAAGGGTTCTTTAGGCTTACATACAATTCTTGGTGATTTACGTAACTTCACACCACGTTCACCAGTAATGCTAGTTTCTACTCTTGAGAATGACCCTACAAGTACTGAAGCTCTTAGAGAAATTACAGCTAGAGGCTTTAAGCTTACAGTAATTGCTCCTGATACGCTAAATTATGATAGAGATTCTAGAATAATATCTCCAACCGTTTATTTTACAGCTTCAGCTTCATTAGATAATAAAATTACAGAGGCTCGTTCACTTGGAGCTAGAGCTATGCGTTGGGACCCAGAGACCGTTCTGTCGACATCACTTGCAGAGGTGATTCGTTAATGCGAACAACAACAAGTTTATCAGTCATGCAAGCAATAGCTACATTTTCATTAATGTCTTGTTTGGGTCTTGCATATTTAATTAATCCAATTGAAGATTCATTATTCTTTAAGGCAATAAATGCTATGGTTGAAGGCCTTTATCAAAAACCAGTTCTCAGTGAATTGAATAATTCGATTGTAGCTGGAATGTTATTGGGACTTTTTACAGGCACTTCTTATGTTTTCTTAAGTATGAATAAGAAAGCATATGATTATTTTCTTCTATTTATTTTTGTTTCAATTATTTTGGTCTTTGTATCATCATTTAGAAAATATGATGCATTTCCTTATCATGTAACTCAACAATTATTTTTGTGGTTCTGGATTGGTATACCTGTAGCAGTAGGAATGGCTGGAATTTGGCAGAATTCAATTGGTAATCAAGTTATTTCTGCTTTCCTTATACTAGTAATGCCTATTGGTTTATCAGGTAATACAAATGATCAAATTTATCCAATACTTGGTTTCGTATTTTCTTTTATTTTGTATCTAGAATTAAGTTATGGACATACCAGATACAGTCGCTTGGCCCGTGTAATGTATTTTTCTAAAGAATTTGAAACGGTTTTGCACTGGTTTTTGACTACTTTAGTGTTCACATTAGCATTGACTACAGCCTTGACATCAGTGGCTTTCCTATTCCATGATTTTTTGGGAGGTATTCTTCCATACAGTTTTAGTAATTCGATAGAGTTCAATACGATATATGGACAAGCTTTGTCTATTCTTGTATTCTTCATGGTGTGGGCAGTATTGCAAACCCTGTTCTCGCGGGGTTACTTGGCACGTCAAGTTGAAGATTAGTTTTTCTAAAGCCCGAAACTTCAAAAACACACATATCTGTATTCCATTGCATGGAATCTCCATCAGTATTAAAAAATAGTTACAAACATTGGGAAATTACAAAGGATTTAATTGATCAATGCATTGATATTACTCTTAATTTAAGTCAAAGTGGGCATCCCGGTGGTTCACGTTCAAAAGTTCATGGAATGCTTATTACACTTCTGTCTGGGGCAATGAGATGGGATATTAGGGATCCAACAAAACGGTTTTCAGATAGATTTGTCTTGGTAGCTGGACACGATAATCCGATGGTTTATGCCACATTGGCAGTTCTCAATGAATCATTGCGAATAAAATATGATCAAACAAAGGACTCCAAATATTTAGTTAAAAATGGAGATGAATTTCAGCTAATCTGGGAAGATTTATTGACACTTCGCCAAAATAAAGGATTACCAGGTCACGCAGAGATGGAAGGAAAGACACTTTTTTTCAAATTTAATACAGGGCCAAGTGGGCACGGTTCTCCAGCTGCAGCAGGAGCTGCCTTAGCCCATAAATTGGCAGGCACTGAACAAGTAAAAGTTTTTGCCTTTGAGGGAGAAGGCGGACTAAGTACGGGAGTAACTCATGAAACACTTAATTCATCTTGGGGTCTTGGTCTTGGCAATATAGTATACTACATTGATTGGAATGATTACGGAATTGACAGTCGGCCGTTTAGTAACATAGTTAAATCAACTCCTCAAGAGTTATTTGAAACAAGCGGATGGCATGTAGAAGGCACTGAAGATTGCGAAGATTGGGCTTCCTTTACAGAAGCTTATTATGATTTATTGGTTACAAATTCTAAATCAGATATTCCTAAGATGGTATTTGCAAAGTCTCGAAAAGGGCGTGGGTATCATAAGTTTGATGAAAAATCACATGGTGCACCTCATAAGCGTAATTCAGAATTGTTTTGGAAAACAAAAGAAGACTTTTCGCAAAAATATAGCATTTCCTTTGATAATTTTGGTGAAGATGCAGCATCTTCGCGCGACGAGCAGGTCAAGCAGGCTGCGACATATTTTGAATCTGTAATTTCTGTACTTAATAATAACCAAGAATTAGTTGATTATTTAGCAAACAGACTTGTTGAATTAGGAGATTCAGTGCCTACTAACATTAATGGATCTAAAATTACTAATTCGAATCCATTAAATGATGCTGCCCTGTTCGATTTCCATAATTATCCTAGTGATTTGTTCGCTGAGGCAGGTAGTAAAGCTCCGAATCGGGTTGGATTTTCTAAAGTGGCTTCTTGGCTTAATTCACATAGTCGGAAAAATCATGGTAGACCTTTGTTTGTTGCGATGTCTGCAGATTTAGCAGACTCCACAAATATTTCTGGATTTTCTAAAGGTAGAGATGGAGTAGATGATTTGGGAATGTATGATAAGCATACTAATCCAGATTCTCCATTAATGCCTCAGGGGATTACTGAATTTGCTAATGCAGGTATGATGGCTGGTTTGTCCACAGTAAATTTCAATGAGGATACTTTAGAGGATTATAATGGTTTTATTGGTTCGTTTAGTACATATGGTTCATTTAGTTATTTGAAATATGGAGCTATTCGGTTATTTAGTCAATTAGCTCAAGATTCACAAATGAAAGTAGGTAAGTTACTATGGGTTGCAGGACACTCTGGACCTGAAACTGCAGAAGATAGTCGGACACATTTTGGTATCTTTGCGCCAGGAGTTACACAATTATTTCCTAACGGGCATATAATTAATTTACATCCTTGGGAACACAATGATGTGGCTCCAGCTCTAGCTGCTGCACTTTCTACTGATGTTCCTATTGTAGCCCTACATTTGACAAGACCTGCAATTAATATACCTAATAGAAAAGAGCTGGGTATTGCAAGTCATTTTGATGCTTCGAAAGGAGCTTATTTAATTAGAGATTATGATGAGAGACCACATGAAGGTGTAATAATTGTTAGGGGAACTAGTTCTACAAATACAATAGTTTCCATTTTAGATCAAATAGGTTCAAAGTATAATGTAAAGATTGTATCTGCAATTTCATGGGAATTATTTCAAAGACAGGATCAGTCTTATAAGAATTCAATCATTTCGGAAAAAGAATGGTCTGATTCAATGATTGTTACAAACACAGGTCTTAGAATCATGAATAATTGGATTTCAAACCGTATTGTTTCTGAATATTCTGTTTCTCCTGATTGGGATAATAATTGGAGGACTGGAGGTACTTTAGACCAAATAATCGATGAGGCGCATTTAAGCCCGCGTTGGGTTTTAGAGGCAATTGATAAATTTACATCCGACCGAGATAGTAGGTTAGAAAGACTTAACAACCAACTTCCAGACTAAGATTCATGCCATATTCAAATTTCCCAGTAGCTGTAGTTGACAATGGAGGTCAGTGGACACATCGAGAATATCGTGTGTTGAATTATTTGGGTTGTCGAGCTGAAATTGTTTCTAATGTAACACCAATAGCGGATTTAGAAAGATTTAAGGCACTTGTCTTGTCAGGTGGAGCTCCAAGAATTGAGACTGAATCTGAAGCCTTAGGTTTGACTTCAGAGTATATTGATTCACAAAAATGGCCAATATTGGGTATTTGTGTTGGCCATCAATATATGGCTAATCATTTCGGTGGAAAAGCAGGTCCTGCAGATATACCTGAATTTGGTTCTTCTCTTCTGACCTTAATTGAAGAGGGTTGGATTTTAGCTAATTTTCCTAAAGAATTTAATGTGTGGGAATCACACAACGATGAGGTCTATGAAATACCTGAAGGATTTAGATTAATGGCTTCTTCGGATGCTTGCCAAGTCCAGGTTATTCAGCATGAAACATTGCCTTTTGCAGGTGTTCAATATCATCCAGAAGTTGAGCATACTGAGTATGGTTCAGAGATATTTGAAAATTTCCTTAATAAATCCTTAGAATGGAATAAATAGTTTATGTTTTTTTAATAGAAACATATAGGTCATGT
Organism: Methanobacteriota archaeon; assembly: GCA_014240055.1. Taxonomy (GTDB): domain Archaea; phylum Thermoplasmatota; class Poseidoniia; order MGIII; family CG-Epi1; genus CG-Epi1. The sequence goes on from JAAZXP010000020.1 coordinate 17,502, forward strand.
ATATTTAACTGGGTCTCTTTGTGGATACATGGCAGATATTATTGCTAGATTATTTAGTTTAGGTTCCAAATTACAAGATCTTCCAGAAGAAAAAGAGAAAGCAATTAGTGGATATGGATTTTATGACTGGGGTAAGTCAGCCTTTGAAACTAGTGTCACTGTTGCCTTATTACCTGCCTGGTATGCATTTTTATTTCTTGAAGCTAATGGTCTAACTGCCACTTTAGGTTCAATTACTATGACTGGCGATGCTGTCTGGTCTTTGTCTGTTGCTATTGCTACATTGATAGTGGCAGTAGTTAGTCCTCCTTTTGGAGTTATAGCTGACAGGCGCTTGATTAAGATTAAATGGTTGAAGATTATGACTTACATTGGTGCTGGAGCCACCTTCCTTTTGGCTTTTGCTCCATTCTTTGGTAATGCTTCTTGGATTTGGCTTATGGTAATGTT
>JAAZXP010000021.1 GCA_014240055.1 Methanobacteriota archaeon
CCGAATCAGTTACAGTAAGTCTTCGTATAGCAGATGTAAATTCGAATAATCTTACATCACCAGGTTCACGTCATGAAGGTAAAGAAATTAAGTTACTTGCAATAGAGCACGGGTTCCACGGACGTACGGACAGGCCAGCTCAATTATCACATTCTTGTAAAGATGGTTATGATAAAAATTTAGCATCATTCAGAGATAGAGATAATCTGTATTTGGTCCCTTCAAATGATGTTGAAGCTCTAAGAGCTGCTTTTGCTAAAGCAAACAAGGACAATGTTTTTATTGAATTAATGGCAATAGAACCAGTTCAGGGTGAAGGCAATCCTGGACAATGTGTTACTAGAGAGTTCTATGATGAGGCTCGGAAATTAACCAAAGAGCATGGTTCTTTATTATTGGTTGATTCAATTCAAGCAGGAATTAGGGGGCAGGGATGTCTATCGATTATTGATTATGAAGGTTTTCAGGACTGTGAAGTTCCAGACTTAGAAACTTGGTCTAAGGCGATGAATGCGGGGCAATATCCACTTTCAGTATTAGGTATGAATCCGCGTGCTTCTGAAATTTATGTAACTGGTATTTACGGAAATACAATGACAACAAATCCAAGAGCCTTAGAAACTGCAATTGCAGTTCTCGATAATATTACTCCCGAATTAAGACAAAATATCAGAGATAAAGGTATTGAATTTGTTGAAAAATTAAACATTCTTTCTGAAGAATTTCCTGAATATATTACTAAAGTACAGGGGACTGGTTTATTGTGCAGTGCCGAGTTGAAACCAGACATTCTTCCAGTTATCGGGTTTGATGCGGTAGAGCCATGGTGCCGTAGAAGAGGTCTTGGAGTAATTCATGGTGGAAAAAATGCTCTTCGTTTCACCCCTCATTTCGAGATAACTTCAGAAGAGATAGATTTAATAATCTCAATCGTGAGAGAATCAATTATTGCTTTTACTGAGTAAGTATTAGTTTAGCTTAGTTCCTAAACCTTCTTCGACAGCGTCTATAATTTCGTTGGTTTTTAGTAGTTTAACCATAGCGTTATGGTCACGATATAATGGCCTATCTTCATCGAGATAGTCTACATATTTCCGTATAACGCTGTGTGCAATTGAGGTACCTTTTCCAAGTTCTCCTCCTCTAATGTCTAAAGCTTGAGCTGCAGCCATCATTTCAATACCAATAACTCCAAAGCAATTATCCATTATTTGTCTTGCTTTTTGACATGTAGTTAATCCCATTGAAACAAAGTCTTCTTGATCTGCAGCTGCAGGAATTGATTGATTAGCTGCCGGATGTGACAGTATTTTCGTTTCAACAATTAGAGCATCTGCAGTATATTGAGAAAGCATCATTCCTGAGTGCAAACCTGGCTTCTCAGTTAAAAACGGCGGCAATCCTACTGATAATGCTGGATTTGTTAATCGATTTAGTCTTCTTTCAGATAATACTGCAACCATACTTAGACCAGTTCCAATCATTTCCATAGGTAAAGCAACAGGGCTGCCTTGAAAATTTGCTCCTGTTAGTACTTCTTTTTCCTTCGTTAAAAATATAGGATTGTCTCCAACTCCATTAAGCTCAATTTCAATTTGTTTTCTTGCAAACTCTAAGGAATCTCTGAGCGTTCCAGCAACTTGAGGAGTAGATCTCATAGAATAGGCGTCTTGAACTTTCTTTTCTCCACTGAATAATATTTCTGAATCTTCAGTCAATAAATTTAAATTTGCAGCTATTTTTTGTGATCCTTTGAATCCTCTAAGAGAATGTATCCTCTTATCGTATGGCTTCATATTAGCTTTCAAAGCTTCTAATGACATTGCAGCAGCAATATCATGCATTTTCATCCATCTTTCAGCATCATGGAGAACAATTGCAGCTAAAGCTGTAAGAACATTACTTCCATTAATTAATGATAATCCATCTCTTGCTTCGAGTTCTAATGGTTCTAGTCCTACATTTTTTAATGCAGTTTTAGAGTCTACAATCTTACCATTTACAAACATTTCACCTTCTCCCATTAATGCTAATGCAATTTGGGACATTGGAGCTAAATCTCCGCATGCTCCAACCGAACCTTTTTCGCATACTACAGGTACAATATTGTGATTCAATGCATCTCTAAGATACTCAGTTATTTGTCTTCGTCCACCAGAATGGCCTTTGGTATGTACATTAATGCGTCCACACATTGCACCTCTAACGATTTCAATATCCATAGGATCTCCTATGCCTGCAGCATGATTTCTGACCAGAAATTTTTGGAAGTCTTGAGTCTGTTCCGGCGTTAATGTTACTTCAGAAAATTCTCCAATACCTGTGGTTATTCCATACATTGTTTCGTGAGCTTCAATTTTATCTTGAAGCATATCTCTACAATCATCTATTCTTTTCCAAGATTCTTTAGTTACTTCAACATTTTCATTATCTCGAGCAACGTTTACTAATTTATTGATGGTCAAAGAATTGCCATCTAGGGCTACAGTCATTATTAGCTAATAATTAGGTATTAAATAAACTTCTTAGACTTCGAATTCTTTTTATTGCCGTTTCATAGGGCCCTGTGCCTATTTCAACTGACAAGCAAGTTATAGAGCTTAAAAAAGATGCATCTTCTTATCTAAAGTTAGGAGATTTTTCTAAAGCTCAGAAGTCAATTAAGAAAGCTTTAGAGTTGAAGCCGAATAGTAATAATTTAGTTCATGAGTTGGCTAAAATTAATTTAAAATCTAAAAATTTCCATTTATCTCTTGAACTATTACTAGGATTAGAGGACCGAGTAACTAAAAAAGATATTTTGTATAAAGACATAGGTCTTTCTTATTTTGGGTTGGGTAAACTAGAAAAAGCACTTTATTTCTCACATAAATCATTGGAAGTCGATTCGAAATATATTGAAGCTCTAGTCCTCAAGGGAAAAACCCTTCGTGAACTAGAAAATTATGATGAAGCTATGGCTACTTTTGATAAAGTAATTTCAAAATCTTCAAACCACAGAGATGCACTGTACCAGAAGGGTAAGATTAATCATATTTTAGGTAAATATCGAGAATCTCTCGATTTATTCGATAAGGTTTTAGCTATTACTCCTAGAGATATTGAAGTACTTCAGGCAAAGGGCTTATCGCATGATGAATTAAATGAATATCGGGAAGCTTCGGATGCAATTAACAAGAGTAAAACGGTAGAGGATGAAGTTATCTATAATGACAGAGGAGTAGCCTTGACTCGTTTAGGATACAATCATAAGGCAATCGATAGTTATCGTAGGGCGCTTTCTTCTAATCCTAAATATGCAGTTTGTTGGTTTAATTTAGGTAAAGCACTATTTCGTGTAGGTGATCTTAAAGAAGCTTTAAAGGCTTTCAAACAATCTACCGAATTGAATCCTAAAAACAGAAGTGCCTGGAACAATAGAGGAGTTACTCTTCGCCAACTTAATAAATTGGAGGAGTCTTTAGATTGCTATGATAGAGCTATTGCTCTCAAAAAGAGTTATTCTTGGGCATGGCACAACAAGGGATATGTTTTAGAATTATTAGATCGACCTAGAGAATCATTAGTGTGCTATGAAGAGGCTTTGAAGCATAAACCAAGTTCAGAAGAACACGGTGGCGATGAATGGGATAAACTCAAAAAAGATACAAACAAAGCTATCATTAGGATTAATAAGATAATAGGTGAATAAGTTGGATATTGTTGACATTATTGAATCTGGTGAAAATTTTTTAGACGATGGTAAGGTCGGTGAGGCGCATAAGAAATTTTTAGAAGCTTTAAACTTAGTTCCAGAAGATCCTCAGATGCACAACCGTCTTGGTATGTTTGAGATGTCCCAAGGGAATCCTTCAAAGGCTGAAAAATATTATCGTAAAGCATGTGAATTAGCACCTGAAGTATCTCGTTATCACATGAGATTAGGAGATTCATTACAGCGTCTGAACAAATATGAAGATGCAATCCAGTCCTATTCGAGATCACTTGAATTAGAACCTAAGAATGCTCCGGCTTGGAATAATCGAGGCTTTGCAAATTTCAATATAGATAGGTGGAACGAGGCTCTTCGTTGTTACGATGAATCAATGCGTTCAGATCCGACCTATGCCGTTGCATGGTATAATTATGGATATACCCTTCAATTGTCTGGTCGTTTAAACGAGTCCAAAGATTTTTATCAGAAGGCAGTTGATCTAGACCCCACTGACAAAATTGCTTGGAATAATTTAGCGAATGTACATTATAATCAAGGCCAATATGAAAGAAGTATTGAGATATATAAGGAATCTATAAAATTAGATAGTGAATATGTAATTGCAGTTAATAATATTGGGAATGCTTTGGATCACCTTCATAGATATCAAGAATCAATTCCATATCATGAAAGAGCTATTGAATTAGATTCCACATTTCATTATGCATGGATGGCCAAAGGTAGAGCTTTGACTAAATTAAATAGGCCTGAGGAGGGATTGGAATTCATAGAAACTTCCATTGAATTAGATTCAGATGATCCTGATTATTACGAAGCTCTAGCTCGTTGTTATGTTGAGCTTAATCAATTAGATAAGGCCAGATCAGTATTGAATCAAGGATTGGCATTAGATGGACAACATGTTCCATGCTGGGTTGCTTTAGGTGATGTAAACACTCACAGCAAGAATCATGTACAATCATTACAATGTTATGATGAAGCAGTCCGCGCACAAGACGTATTATCAAGAAATAGAATGAGAGATTTAGATTGGATTGAGAAAGGTCGGATATTGCACGAAGCTGGAGTAGTACACGAGGGTTTGAGACAGTATAATAATGCAATAAACGTAGCATCTTCAACGAGTCGACCTTACTTTAGAATGGCTAAAGTATTACTTAATGACGATAGGTATGAAGAGGCTAAAGAAGTGGTAAAGAAGGGATTAGATGTAGACCCAGATTCTATTACTGGTTACGGTTTACTGATCCAATCTTTAAGTGATTCTGAAATTAAGACAGATATTGAGATTCTAATGTTAAAGGTACAAGAATCAAAAAGCCTTAAAAGTTTACTTGGTTCTAAACTAGTAAGTATTGCTCCTTCCAAGGCTTTAGAAATTTTAGGTGAAGACAAGATTGAAGATATAATGAACAAAATAACCTGTTTTAAAAATTTGAATAAAAGTAAGGAATCTTTGTCTTTAGCAAAATATGCCATAAATCTTAATCCTAATGATATTAATTTGTGGCTTGCAGCGGGCTGGAGCGCATATGATTTAGAAGAATACAGTGAAGCTGAGAACTTCTTTGAATCTGCTTTAGGTTGTGATATTTCGTGTGCCGACGCTTTATTTGGAAAAGGTTCTGTTATGAAAAGGATAGGTAAAGATTATTCATATTGCCAAAGGGCATTAGCAGAAATAGATTCCGAATTAATTATTTAGACACTAAATCTAAGAATATAGTTTCAATGTCTTTTGAAACTTTTTCCCAAGAAAATAATTTTTCAACTCTTTCCCGGCCTCTTTTACCCATTTGTTTTGCCGTCTCAGGGTAGCTCCATATCTTTTCTAATGCTTCCGCGATTGCTTCAGGGTCTAGCGGTTCCACGATAAACCCCTCTTCAGGTGATATAACTTCTCTGACACCAGGTATGTTACTGAGAATCAAAGGTTTACCAGTAGCCATCCCTTCTAATCCAACAATGCCAAATGCCTCTAGTCTAGATGTAGAAGGTAAAACTACAACATCTGTAGCTGCATAATATGCAGGGAGCCAGTAATCAGAAATAGGTCCAACGAAAATAATTCTCTCCTCTAAACCAAGTTTTTTTGTCAATTTTTTTAGCCAAGAAAGATAAGGTCCATCACCTATAATCATTAATTTTCCATTCTGAGTATAGTTTATGGCTCTTATCAAAATACCAATTCCTTTGTGAGGTACTAATCTTCCAACAAATAATGCTAGAGACTCATCTTTGTCTGCATATTTTTCTCTGATAAAGTCACCTTCATTGCTAGGGTGAAACCGATGAATGTCTACGGCATTTGGAACGACATCTACATCAATATTCCATAAGCTTCTGGAAGTAGTAGCATAACTATTTGTTGTTGAAATGACTCTGTCAGCAGCCTCGAGAGGGTATTTTCCAAGCATATTTTGGTATAAATTTACTGCTAGGTTTCCAAATATTCCTTTTAGTTCTAGATCACAATGATGTGTTACAACTAAAGGTTTACCCGATTCCTTAGCGCCTTTGGCTGCAAATCTCTCAGTAAATGGAGGTGGTGAATGTACATGAACTATATCTGCATGACTTCTTCTGACAAAACTTTGAACTGAAGTAACCAGTGGAGTATTATACATATTAATCCACTGAGGCAATCTAGTTATTTTTATACCATTAAGATTTTCAGTTTCCGGCATTCTACTATATCTTGAAGTTGCAACTTCTACATTATGTCCTAATTTGATTAAATTTTCACAAAGTCCAAGAACATGTGATTCAACTCCCCCGAAATGAGGGTGAAAATATGGAGTTACTTGTAATATATGCATTAAATAATTGTACTCTGAGATTCATAAGTTCCAGAAACTGACGCATTTGGACCAATTCTAACATAACTCCCCAATATTGTTCCAGCATTTATTGTGGAGTTTATTCCTGTATTTACATTATCTCCAATTATAGCTCCGAATTTTCTTCTTCCCGAATCTATTTTTTTTCCTTGATGTACTACATTTATAGTATTTTTATCCAATCGTAGATTCGCAATTTTTGTTCCAGAACCAAGATTACTGTTCTTTCCAATAATGGAATCACCAACATAGTTGTGGTGGGGGGCTTTTGCGCCTTTCATTAATATTGAATTTTTAATTTCACTTGAAGCTCCAATTTTGTTATCTCCGCACAATACAGTACCAATTCTTAGATATGCATTAGGCCCAATTGTACAATTTTCACCAATCCAAACAGGTCCTTCAATATAGGTTCCTGATTTAATAATTGAATTTTCTCCTAAATGCAAATCTCCTTTTATTGTAACATTGTCTTCAATTATTCCTTGAATATTATTACTAATGTCTTTAATATAAATTTCATTTGCAGTGATTAAATCCCAAGGAGATCCTATGTCTTTCCAAAATCCAGCGTGATTTACTATTTTTATTTTATCAGATATGGATTGTAATGCATCTGTAAGTTCATATTCTCCTCTTATAGATTTTTTAATATTATCTATTGCACTAAAGATTCTTTTATCAAATATGTAGCTTCCTGCATTTATTATTCCTTTACCTTTTGCACCTTTTTCAATAATGGATACCAAATAGTCATTTTGACTTTCTACAACTCCAAAATTGGAACAGTCCTCTACTTCGGTAACCATCATTGCTAAATTGTTCTTATCATGATTAAGTTTTGTTAAATTTTCTGCATTAATAATCATGTCTCCATTTATACAATAAAATCGTTCTTCAATAACATTTTTAGCTTGAGCGACAGCATGGCCAGTTCCTTTTTGTTCTTCTTGAGTAATATAATCAATATTCACGCCATACTTCCCCCCATTTTCCAATTTATCTGAAATATCTTTCATTTTGTATCCTATCAATATGAAAATATTTTTAACTCCAACTTTCTTTAGTTCATAAATTTGTCTTTCAATAATTGATAATCCGCCAATTGGTAACAGAGGTTTTGGATTATTTTCAGTTAATGGCCACATACGTGTCCCTTTTCCGGCAGCTAGTATCAATGCATTTTCAATCATATTTCTTTCTTAATCCTCTCTATTAAGAGGGCATTTATCTCTGCTCCGTCTACTTTTCCTCTGAATTCAGACATTACAGGTCCCATTAGCGGCCCTATCGCAGCCATCCCTCTTTCCTTAACGAATTCGCTTTTTTCGTTAATTAAATGGTCTATGAATTCTTTTACTTCTTCTTCGATGTTTTCACTTCCAAGTTGAATTTCTTGCCCCATCGCAGTCTGAATGAGGGCATCTTCGATACCTTCCTTAGATATTCTTTTCTCGTTCACTAAATCTAATACAACTATTATTTCGTTATCAGATATGATTGGCATTTCTTTAGAGACTATATTTGGTAAAATATGCAATAAAATACGAGATAAAATTTTAGGTTCTTTACAATGTTTCATCAACGATTCAAATCGCTTATCTAAATTCCGTGAAACCATTTGCTTTGATTCTTCATCATTAAGGGGCAGTAGTTTTTCTCTTTCATCTAGAGTTTTTGGAATAATGACTTGAACATTGTTTAGTTTCAATGGTGGTATATCTGTTTCAGGATACATTCTTGAAGCTCCCGGCATTGGCCTAATGTATCTAGTTAAATTTTCAGGAGTTACTCTTCTTACTTCCTTTGGCACCCCACTCATTTTTACACGTTCACTTACTCTGGTAATTGCATCTTTAGCCATCTTTTCTTCGCCAAAGATAAGAACAAAGGCATCATTGTCCTCACAATCTAATATTTCATGTAATTTACCCGTTTCTTTTTCAGAAATACCATATGCAGGTAATTCATCACTATGCATTAATCCCTTGACGCCAGCTTTTATTGCATAATCCGCCAATTCTCTGCCCATTCTGACATGATTTCTTTCGGATTTCTTAGTTCCTAAAATTCCCTTCCATCCAATTAATTTAGATGCGATTGCAAATTTTCTTTTCTCAAAGTATTCAGATACAATAACCGGTTCTAAAGTTTCTCCTTGTACTAAATTATTTAGATTTGCTTGACGTATCATTTCGTTTTCAACAACTTGAGGCATACTTGACAAGTCTTGAAATCCTTTAAGTTCGACGCGTTGGCCCCCATTTATGGAAACATTAACATCTTGTCTAATTGTTCCTAATCCTCTTTTTACGTTACAAGCTCTTAGAAGTCTTCCTAGAGCTTTTGCAGCCTGCTGAACTTGCTTTGGCTCATTAAGTTGTGGTTTTGTGGTTACTTCTAGCAGAGGTATTCCTAGCCGATCCAAAAGGTACTCATCTTTATTTTCACCATGTCTACAAGAGTCTTCTTCTAAGCAAATTTGGTCTAATTCTAAGATTCCACCTTCATATTCTATTTGACCTCCAGTTGCGATTAGTGCAGTTCTCTGAAAACCACTAGTATTGGATCCATCCACAACAACTTTGCGCATGAAGTGCACTTCTTCAAGAATTGTAGAATTTACTAGTTTAGCAAATTGGAGTGCAATATTGACAGCTTCCTTATTTGGTCCGCGTGGAGGTTCTTCATCAGTGTATACTAAACAATTACATCCTCTATTGAAATAGGTAAACTCCCTTATTCCTTCAGACTTTGCAGCAACATCAATGTTTCCCATTTCACTTGAGGTTGCGTGTAATTTTCTCTTAAATATTAGGCTATCCTCAATATCAAATTCATCACATTTACAGAAAAGTTTTCCGCAGTCAAGCTGCTGATGAACTTCTAGTCCTGCCTTCAAAGTCACATAGCAGGCGCGTACTTCTAGTTTTTAAAAGAAGCGGTGAACATATTTTTATGTTTTTTAAGGTAATACAATGCTATGATACTTAATATCGGCCCTATAATGAGAAATCCCATTCCTAGTACAGAAAAAAACGCCCCAATTTGGGCATTTTTATAAGATTGAAGAGTATAAGTTACCCATGCTCCCCAAATTCCAATTATTGAAAAAAGAAATATTAAATTTGGACACCAAGAAGATATTTTTAGATAGACATTATCTTCCAAAAAAACTTCTCCATTGCCTTCTTCCATCATAAAGACGAAACGATTTATTCCTTCAAGTCCCTCATCTGTATCAGGTAGCCGGAGATTTGATTCTTGAGGGGCTATGAAAAATTCCATTGTTGTATTTTTATGCATCGGTGCTATTATTTTAGCAACATATTTACCCGGTGTGGCTAGAACGTTGTATGTTCCATTTCCAGAATATTCATAACTCATTTCAACATTATTAAATAAAATGGTTACGTTTTGTAAGGGGGAAAAATTTGATAAAGAGATAACAACTATTTCTATACTGATATCATCATATTCCTCGTAATCAGAGTTGAAACCAACTATTAAGCTCCATCCAGTTAGTAATCCCATTATCGATGAAGATAGTATTAATACAGCAATAATCTTTGGCATTAGTATATTTTGTGGACTTTCCATTTTATATTTTTTATAATCATTTGGTATTTTTGTATTTTGAACTAGGTTGTTTTCCTTTTTTTCATCTTTAGGGATTAAAACATTAATTTCATCATTTTTGAGAGTAATTTCTAATTTAGAATTACATGATGGGCATATTTTTTCAAAAGTTCCACTACTATATCCCATTAAAATTAATTGATTAATATTATTACAATGAGGACACTTGTATTCTTTCTTCGCCATTTATGCAATTTCAGGGCTATTATCTTTAATATTTGGAGTTTGACCTTTTTTACCTATTTTTATTTGCGGTATTTCTATTTTAAATGGTGGAGGTAAATTTATTTTTTTAGCAATATTAAGAACCTCGAAAGAGCCTTGGGCTAAGACTCGATTGTGTACATTTTCAGCAATATCATCAGGTAATTTATGTTCCTTTTCCCATTTCAATTCAGCTTTAGTGATATTATCTTTATCGTCATCATGATATGCAATTTCACAATCTAGTTGAACGATTCCTAATATTCCATATGAAACAGTATATCTCATTTCAACGGACAGGTCGGTTTTATTTTTTTTTCTTACAGACATAATATTTGTGTTATGATCTATTCGAACCTGTTTTTGCGGCGCAGACTTACGGTGTCTTTTTGCTTCAATTCCAATTATTTGAAAACCTTTTGCTGGCATAATTATCTTACGAACCCTAGTTATTGATATTATCCCTTGTAATTAAGCGGTTATTTTTATTATCCCTTTTCTTTGAATAGTTAAGTGTACAAGGTCTTTGCAACTGTTATGATGATTGCCATGGTATCAATGGCAGGGTGTCAAGAAGCAGAGCCTAGCCGCACAATCGTCTCTTTACAAATTGATTCGGATGGCGAAGACAATTGGATTTATGTGTATACAATTCCTCGTATAAATATGGGTAATTTATCTATAAAAATTGGTGGAGATAATCAGACTCATTCATCAGTTTTTAGTCATCAAGTTCATATTTCAAATGAAGAGATATCTAATATTACGGATTCAGAAGGTTATTTTCCTTTGATAGTCTCAGCAGATCTTAAGAATACGCATTGGGAATTCATATGTAAAATGCGTATAACTGCTTCAGAATTAGACGAAGAATTATTTTTAGCAGATGTTTTAATAGATGATGATGGTGAAGAAATAGTAAAGGTGTGGCAACTACCTTATAATTTGCCACTAGAGTTTAAGCCATGAATATATCCAAGACACCTGTTGCATATCAAATAACTGTGGGCTTTGTCCTTCTTTTTTTAATATATTTAATTTTATTTCAAGTAGGTTTGATAAGTTTTGATGTTAGTGATTTATTGATGTTTTATTCTTTTTCAGTTTATACCGTTTCGTTAGCAGCTGTATTAGGGGGTATACTCACTGGAATGTTTATTGCAACTCGGGCACTTTCAAATCAAGGATTTACTCCATTTGAAGTATCAATGTTAAAGCTTAGAGATGATATTCACAATCTCGAAAAAGAAGTCCATAAAATATCTAAAAGCCTAAATGATGATAAAAAAGGCCCTGAAGACAACGAGTAATAGTTATATAAACTTTCTACTTTAATGGCAATTATGTCTAGAGTAAATTACAACTTTTTAGTAGCAATACTCGCAGCAGTTTTAATTTCACCTATTGCAGGTGTAAACCAAAATATTATAGAGGATAAATCTGAACTTTTAGTTAATGATTACAGCTCTCAGTCTCGTGATGGAGATTATGATGTTGTGATTGAATTTGCACCCAGCAATGAAGGTTTATCTGAAGTAACGCGCTGTGAAGAAATAACTGCTGAATTCCAAATATCAAATACAGGCGATCTTGACGATACATATGCACTTTCAGTTAGTTGGTATGATGAGTACAATTACGGATGGGATGGAAAACCAGATCAAGAAACCGTTTCTGTAGCCTCAGGAACTCAAAAGATGATTTCGTTCACTTTTCAAGCACCGATTCAGTTTGTAGTTGATGATGATGAGATGGATTATACAGTATCAGCAACTTCGGAGAATTCAACTACAGTGGACTCAGCCGTCACTCAAAAATTAGTAATTGACGATATTTATGCAGTAGATGTTTACATGAGGCAAGGTGATTCTAGAGAGGCAGACAGAGGCGAATCAGTTTATTATTCAGTTGAAATGAAGAATGTGGGGCAAAATGGAGATAATTTCAGTATTGATACCTCAGAGATGCCAAAAGATTGGACTGCATCTTTAACTCAATCTTATGCCTACCTCGATCCTCAAGAAACGGTTACTTTTACTCTTGAAGTAGTTATTCCTGATACTGCTGCTGAAGATGAATATGCGATTATTCAAGTATTGGTTGGCGTTCAAGTTTCAAGTTATGATTACATATACAATTTTTGTAATTCTAACACAACTGCAGCTGATGGGAGGCTTTACGCAGTTGATATAGTTCCTGATTCATACCATAAGATGGTTATCCCAGATGGTCAAATCTTGTATAATTTATATATTACCAATGAAGGTGATGGCATAGATTCATTTATTTTGGAATTAGGTGATGTAATGACTCAAGGTTGGGGTTCAAATCTTAGTCAGTTTACAATCGAAGATCTTGAACCACAGGAAGAAGTACTAGTAGTTATGAATGTTACAAGTCCATTTGATTCAATTGAGGGTGATTGGTCAGTTTCTCACATAACAGTCAGCTCGACTAATCGGGAACAGTTTTCAAACTCAGTAGAACTTAATACTTCGGTTAGAATACCAGTAAGAGGTTTAGATTTGACTGTTGAAAATTTTGATAATAGTGGAGATCCTTCAACAACGGTAGTATATTCTTTTAGCTTAGAGAATACTGGTACAGATCCGGATGATTTTTCATTGAGTATTGAGCGTTGTGAGGATTGTAGTGCATGGGGGGCATCGTTGAATACATACAAGATAACCGATTTGGATAATGGAGATTTTTATGATTTTGAGATGTATATTGAGATTCCCGATTCTGCACGAAATACAGACTCTGCTGAAATGACTGTAATTGCCAAATCAGATGATGATTCAGAAGTTGAGCAAAGTGTTTACACAATTACTAGTGTCGATAAGATTCTAGATCGTCAAATTACGTGGAGTTCAGGAATGGTATTGAATCCTGGAGACAGCTCAGTTATAGATATTAGCATTTCAAATTATGGAAACAGCTACCAATCATATACATTTGAATCTGATGAACTACCAAATGGTTGGGATTTCATTAATTTCCCACATCAGACTGAAGATTTAGAGCCGTATGTCGGAGATGAATCTTTCAGTGTTCCATTTACAGTGTCTGAGAATGAGAATCCAGGCTATTATAATTTTACAATAGATGTGATTTTAGATGAAGATAATTATAAAATAGAAGAATTTGACATCTCTGTTAAAATTGAATATTATGCAGAATTCATTATAGATATTTTAGAAGATGATTCTATTCAAGGACCTGGTGAAACTCATTTTATTAATGTAGAGATAACTAATAATGCGAATATAGACGATACAATTAGCTTACATATCTTTGATGTTCCAATGGGTTGGACTACTTGTTTCAGAATTGATCAAGATTGTAAAGATGAAATCACAGTTCCAGAGGGAATGAAGAGTTCCTTTGTTTTAGAAATAACTACAAATTACAATGAGCCAGCCAATACAGGAAATGGTGAATTCTTATACATAGAGGGAGTCTCAGGTTTAAACAATAAAGTAACTCATCTAGATACTTTTTTGATATACACAAATCCAGTATACGAGTTAACAATAACAGTTAGTTCCGATTATAAAGATGGGATTTCTGGTGAAACAATTCCATTCCAAGTTACAATTGCAAATATAGGTAATGATATCGACTTTGTTCGTTTACCTCCAGTCGTTGCTCCAGTTGGATGGTTAGCTTATTGGTCTGAGTCTCAGTTTACTTTAGGGGCACAACAGTCCAAAGTGGTTTACCTTAACGTCGAAGTTCCAGAAACGGTTTATGGTGGAGACAATATGATTGATGGTCAAGTCTTATCTGATCAATCCGGTCAATCTTTAGACTTACATTTCACAGTTTATGTAGATGAGAAACCAGATGTTGATATTGAATTAAAATTGACGGCAGGAGAAGTGATTGCAGGTGAGACTGGTAAATTCACAGTTAGATTAACAAATAATGGGAATACTATTGAAAATCTAGATCTTACAATAGAAGGAAAACGTTCATCTTGGTTTAATTTACCTACAGATTCAGTACGTTTAGAGCCTGGTGACTTCCAAGAAATAGTTATTGAAGTTAAGCCACCAATGACGCAAGCTGCGACAGAAACATCAGGAATGTTAAACGTAACTGGGAGTCAAACTGATAAATTATCTTTGCCATTTTCAGTTTTAAAATCAGATTTAGTTAATGATGATCCGATTATTGAAGAAGAAGACGGTATTCTGGAAAGTTTGCCAGGTCTAAGTCTTATATCAGTAATATTGGTAATTTCACTAATTTCTCGTTTAGGTAGAAGAAAATAATTTTCAGGAGAATAGTTTTTGATAACTTATTCTAGTTCTGAACAAGATTTGGCATTGCCAACAGAACCTGAAGAATTGAGTGAGATATTGGAGAAACATAGTAATTCTGAAATTAAAATTGATTTGAATCGGGAAAGCATAGATTTGTCTTTACTGAGGGCTGCCAGTATATTACAAGCTAATTTACGTATTCAGAAAAGTTTGACTCCAGATAAAAATTTAGTTCAAGCTATTGAGGCTCTGGATGAAGCTCACACAACTATCAATTTAGTTTCTGAAAGATACATAACTTGGTATTCCCAAATAACTGGAAGTCCAAGAATGAATTTAGAAAAATTGTTACAAAAACAGGATTTACCTTCTAAGTTAAATGAGTTAAAGTCATTCATTAATTCAACTCAAGACTTAGTATTATCTTTATCTAATTATTTGGATTCAGAAGCTCCTAAAGTATTCCCTGGACTGGTAGAAATATTAGGCGCTCAGTTAGCAGTTAGGATGGTAGCTTCAGCTGGCGATTTATCGAAGTTAGCACGTATGCCTTCATCGACGATTCAGCTACTTGGCGCTGAAAAAGCTCTTTTCCGTCATATGTCCGACGGAAGTCCACCTCCAAAGCATGGTTTTCTTTACCAGCATCCTACAATAAAAAAATCGAATTTTAAGAATAAGGGCCGTAATTCAAGGAAATTGGCAGCTAAAGTGGCTATAGCTTCTAAATTGGATTATTTTGGAGAAAGAAATGGATAAGAAGATAATTCAAAAACCTAATTTCCGAACATTTAGTCACGGTTTGTTAATGGGTATTGCAGATTCAGTACCTGGAGTCAGTGGAGGTACAATTGCTTTGATTATTGGTATATATTATAAATTGATTGAATCATTAACTGTTTTCCTTAATTTCTTTAAGGATGGTTTTCCTTCAAAATCTTTAAATAATTTTTTATCATCTTTTTTTTTTCTTTTACCATTGGGTTTAGGAATTATTTGTTCATATTATTTAGTTACTAAGATATTAGTTGGCCCTGATGATGATCCTGGACTAATTAGGCAAGCTTCGACAGCTCCCTATGTTTATGCGTTTTTTTTTGGACTAGTTCTTGTTAGTATTAAGGAACCTTGGGGTAAAATCGTTTCTCCATCATTTGAGAATTACATGCTTTTATTTTTAGGGTCCTTCTTAATTTACTTCTATACTACGCTTTCTATAAGTTATAGTGATAGTAATATTTTACTAGTGATGTGTGGAGCTTTGGCCCTAACTGCAATGCTTTTACCAGGAATAAGTGGGGCTTTGGTTCTTTTAGCATTAGGACAGTATACGCGCATAGCAAATTCAGTTCATGAGTTTAACTTGGAACCATTACTTTTTTTCCTATTTGGAGGGATATTAGGTTTGGTTACCTTTGTTCCTTTAATGAATTTTTTTCTCAAGCGCCATAGTGAATATACACTGTCTGTTTTAGCCGGGCTTATGCTTGGTTCATTGATAACTTTGTGGCCTTGGAAAGAGAGTTATGACGGTGAAGGCCTATCTCCAAATTTAGGTTTTGGACAAATTTTTGACATTTACGGTCCTTTAGAATTGATTATTACCATACTTCTCTTTAGTTTAGGAATGTCTTCATCTTTTGTATTAAAACGTTATTTATCTGAGGATTGAGCTTAACTTAGTGTAAGAGCTTTTAAGAAACCCCTCCTGTGAATGCAATATATGCGGGTACTGATTGCTGGTGCTGGAGAAGTTGGATTTCGTGTTGCACGTGATTTAGTCTATAGAGGTCATGAAGTAACAGTAGTAGATTCAAATTTGTCTGCAGTAAAAAGAGCCCAAACTCTAGATGCTCAAGTTTTCAGGGGAAGTGCAGCCTCAGCTAAATTATTGTTTGAGGAAGCTTCTTTGGAAAAAGCAGATTTATTCATTGCCGTAACTGGAAATGATATAGTCAACATTACAGGTTGTTCTATTGCTAAAAAAGCAGGATGTAAGACTATTGCTCGCATTAATAATCCTGATTTAACGGACATGCCTGAAGGTCATGAAATTCAACAATTATTTGGTATAGATGCCTATGTGTCACCAGATGAATTGGCCATGCACCGAATTTGGCAAATATTGTCAAGACCGGCTCTTACGCGTTTAGAACACTTTTCAGTAGGTAAGCTTAGAATCCTTGAAGTTAGGTTAAGTGATAGCTCACCGTCAATCGGCAGACCACTTGGAAATATTAATTTACCCCCTCACTGTCGTATTGTTTTGATAGCTCGTGAAGAAGGTGTCATCATTCCAAAGGACAATGATACTTTAATGCCTAGAGATAGAATTTTGATCTTGTTAAGCGAATATAGTGAATTAGATGATTTATCTGATGCCTTAGGAATACCAAAAGAAATAACTGATGAAAGGAATATTAAACGTATTATGATAGCTGGAACAAGCAGGATTGCAATACGTTTGGCCGAACAAGTTTCTAAGAGATATAAAGATGTAGAAATTTATATTGCAGAACCAGATAAAGAAATGGCAGATTCAGCAAGTTCACAATTACCTGAAAATGTTCGGGTTTTGGTTGGATCTTCTACAGATAGGCATTTTTTAAGAGAAGAAGGTATTAGGTATGAAGATCTTTTTGTTGCTGCAACAGATAGAGAGGATTTGAATGTTTTAAGTTGTCTGTTAGCTAAGAAAGAAGGGGCAAAGCGTACTGTAGCATTAGTTTACCAAACAGAGCTAGAATACGTTGTCCAAGATACTGGTATTGATACATTAATAAATCCCAAAAGAGTCACTGTAAATGCTATAGTTAATAGAGCGACATCAACAGATGAAATTGAAGGTATGGAGGAATTAGAGGGAGGGGATGCTTCTGTACGTGAATTCCTTATTAAAAACAAAAATGGTAAGACTGGAAAGAAGTTATCAAGTCTAAACTTACCTGAAGATACCTTAATTGCCATGATTAATAGAGATGGAGAAGCCATATTCCCAGATACAGATTCAGTTTTAGAGGAAAAAGATCATGTCTTAGTTTTCACTCTTAAGAATAAACTTCCAGAGGTGGAAAACTTTTTCCATTAATTGATGAGATTAAAACTCATTCTTAGCTTAACTGGTACCATTTTAGGTTTTTTTGGTCTTAATTTTCTTTTTCCAATAATAGTTGGTTTATATCTTGGAGAAGAATATTTAGACATATTTTGGATGTTTGGCCTTCCAATG
>JAAZXP010000022.1 GCA_014240055.1 Methanobacteriota archaeon
ACCTGAAGTTGATTCGTATCGGACTGGATTAGCACCAACAATGACTGGATGGGAAATTAAAGGAGGAAAGACCCTATGGAAAAATGCCTCAAATGCAGACTTCTCCAGCATAACTAATCAAAAGATAACTGGCCTTGATAGAAGAGGGAAATATTTAATTATTAATTTAAACAAATCTAATATAATTATTCATTTGCGAATGACTGGAAGGATTGATCTTACTGATGGTGATACTCCTAAATATACAACCGTTGAAATTGATTTTATAAATAAGAAGAAAATGTGCCTAGTAGATTACCGCAAATTTGGTAAAGTTTGGATTGTAACAGATATTGAAAGTGTTGTAGGTCATATAGGTATTGAACCACTGAGTAACGAATTTACCTCTAAAGAATTTATATCAATGATTAGAAAGCGAAAAGGAACACTCAAACCATTATTACTAAATCAACAATTCATAGCTGGAATTGGGAATTATTTAGCTGATGAAATTTTATTCAGAGCTAGTTTACATCCCTTAAGAACTGCAGACACACTTGATAAAAAAGAAATTAAAGAGTTATACCTATCTATTAGGCACATTATTAGAAAATCAATAAGTTTTGGAGGTACAACCTTTCTAACATTTAGAGGGCCTGAAGGTAAAAAAGGGGAATTTTGGAAGAAATTACAAGTCTTTAGAAAAACTGGAGAACCCTGTCCACATTGTAAAAGACCAATCACTAGAATAATTGTAGGACAAAGAAGTACACATTTATGCGAAAATAAACAAAAGATGCACAAAAAAATTCAATAATATTAAATAGAGTGACAATTATAATGTAATCTCGAGGTAGAGAACCATGATGGCTGCTAAGAAAGTATCAAAAAAGATTGTAGTACTAGGCGATCCCGCTGTAGGAAAGACTAGTTTAATCCGCCGTTTTGTTATCAATGCGTTTGATGACAAATACTTAACAACGATTGGAGCTAAAATCGTAAAGAAAGAAGTCCAACTTAGATCTGGTGGAGCAAAACCAGATATTGACGTAACTCTAATGATTTGGGATGTTGCTGGACAAAAGACTCTAGGTAATGTAAAACAAGCCTATTATCGTGGTTCAGAAGGTGCAATGATTGTTTGTGATATTACTCGAAGAGAGACTCTACTTTCAACCATTGACTGGATTAAAACCTTGATGCAAGTAACTGGAGAAATACCGGTAGTTTTACTCGCTAATAAATGTGATTTAATGGATAAGGCACTCTTTGGTGAAAAAGAAATGTCTGAAGTATCTAAAAAACTCAACGCCTCTTTCATGATGACTTCTGCAAAAGATGGTCGAAATGTAGGAGAAGCTTTCCAGAATATCTCTGAAAGCATGGTTGAGGGAATGTCATAGAAGGGCTGAGCCCTATGGATGACTTTTACGATACTGATGTTGGAGTACAAACATCTGACATCTTAGTCTTGCCGAGTACTTTTCTTGGCACTCTATGGACTGAACTACAAAGCGTGGGTAATGAAAAAGCCCGTAGTATTTTATTCAAATGTGGGCATACAGTCGGTAAAAGTTTATCGGTTAATTATGTTGATATGGGAACTGAAGACCTCGACATGGTCTTGAACCAAGCGTGGGCTGAAGCTGGACTGGGACATTTATTTGTTCTAGACACAAATGAAGAACAAGTTGTTGTAAAATTAGAAAATCTTCTTGAAATTGGCATAATTGGTTCAGAAAACCACTGCGATTTTACAGGAGGTTGTCTTGCTGGTGTACTTGAAGGACTCCTACAACAACCTTATAGCGTGGTAGAAGAAATGGTAGGAGAAGAGACAAGGCTCTTCAAGTTTAACAAAAAGTAAATATGGCAGGAAAGTGGAAGAAAACATTAGATGATTTACTATACAACGGTGATCTAGACGGTGCATACAATTTACTGGATGGAATATTAAGAGACAATTCAGGAGACTTGCAAGCTAGATTAGCTTTTGGAAAAGTGCAATATGAATTAGGAGATCCCGATAATGCAAGAAATACATTTGATACTGTTTTGAAAAATAGCCCTCGAAATGGTGAAGCCCTGAAAGGAAAAGCTGAAGTTTGTGAATTACTTGGTGAATATGAAGAAGCTATCCGTTCATACCACATGGCTACACAAGCTAAACCTAAAGACATAGATGCTTGGAAATCAATGGGAATTCTTTTAACAAAGTTAAAGAAATTTGGTAAAGCTGATAAGTGTTGGAATGCTATTTTAAGAATAAATGCAAGAGATGCTGAGGCCTGGTACAATAAGGGATATGCAAAAATGTTGGTTCAAAAATATGATGATGCTGAAAAATGTCTTAAAAAAGCAATAAAATTTAAAGCAGATATGAAAGAAGCTCATAATGATTTAGTAATGGTTCTTAGAAAGAAAAAAGACCATAAAGGTGCATTAATAGTCTGTAATCATGCTCTAAAATCGCATGATAGCGATGATACACTTCATAGAAATAAAGGCAATATCCTTTATGCCTTAGATAGGCCTGAAGAAGCTCTGGAAGCTTTTGAAAAGGCTCTCGAATTAAATCCTTACGTTGTTGACACTTGGGTAAACAAGGGAACTGTTTTATGGAAAGCAATGGAAATGCGCGATGAAGCTCTCTCTGCATTTGACAAAGCTCTCGAAATTAATCCTCAGTTTATAGCTGCAGTTGATTCAAGAATAAATCTTGAAGCAGAGATTAAAGCAAATAAACCTAGTTTCTTCAAACGAATATTCGGATAAGATAGGCAAGCATTTAAGGAGCTGCCAGATGAACCTAGTCCTTGCCAAATGACATACCCTTAGACGAACTTATGGAATTGTGGAGATCTTTCTTCCAAGACTCCCGAAACAGACCCATTGATAAGTCTGGGAAAGAAGCATCTGCTCCAAAATGTAGTACTTGTAAAGGAGAAGGAAGTATAGTAATTGGTAGAGAGGCTCTACTAGACGATGCCGAACCCGCTACGAAAGTATGTCCAAATTGTAATGGAGAAAGAGTTGATTCAAACAATATACCTACATATGGAGATGAAATACAGAAAGTAGCCAAAGAATATCCCGAAGGTACAAGATCAATCGGTGTAACATGGGAAGCTGTTGCAGACTTTAATGCAAGGTTATCAAGTAATCTAAGATGGAATCTAGATGAAACCCTAGATGCTGCAAAGCAAATTGTTCAAGAGTTTATAGACGATGATACAAAGATAAGGATAAGAGAAGAACACCGTACTAAAGTGGACTTAGATGTCGTTCCTGTTGGAATACCTGATGAATTATATGTTGTAGATATTAGTGGATTAAGAAAAGAACATCTTTATCGTACTGTAAAACTAAAAGGTTTAGTCAGAAAAGCAACACCTGTAAGACCGCGCATGGAAATTGGACTATTCGAATGTGAATGGGAAAGACATCGAAATTCCTATATCCAAGATTTTTTTACTGTTGAAAAACCCATAAAATGTACTTCCGAAGGATGTAAGTGTGCAGACTTCAAATTGAGAGAAGACTTATCTCAATTTATAGATTCCCAAAAAATAGAAATACAAGAATATCCTGAAGATTTGCCTCCCGGCTCTCAGCCTGAAAGATTAACTGCATACTTCGAAAGTTCTTTGGCCCACAAAATCCAACCTGGAGATAGAGTTGCAATTGTAGGAATAATAAAACCTAAAACACAATTTCAAGGAAGAAGACAAAAAAGTGAATTTGACATTTACCTATATGCTCATAGTATTGACGAAAAAATAGGGGAAGACGAAGCTATAGATCCAACAGCGACTGAATTAATGGAAATTCAAGAATTAGCCCAACAAGAAGACATAGCTGAAAGAATACGTGATTCCATATCTCCTACTATTTTTGGGATGGAATGGGAAAAAAGAGCACTTGCTCTACAACAATTTGGAGGAGTTAACAAAGAATTACCAGATGGAACTCGCATTAGAGGAGATATACACATGCTAATGATGGGTGATCCTGGATTAGCAAAATCCCAATTGCTTAGGTCTGCTGCTAGAATTGCTCCTCGGGGTGTGATGGCTACAGGTAAATCTACATCTGCTGCAGGATTAACTGCTGCTGCAGTTAGAGATGAATTTGGAGAGGGAAGGTGGAGTCTAGAGGCAGGTACCCTCGTTCTCGCATCTGGTGGTATTGCTTGTATTGACGAAATAGATAAGATGTCTGAGGAAGACAGATCATCTATGCATGAAGCAATGGAACAACAAACTATCAGTATTGCTAAAGCAGGAATTAATGCTCAACTCAAATCAAAATGTTCAGTTCTTGCTGCAGCTAATCCGCGCCGCAGTAGATTCGATATGACTATGCCGCTTCCACCTCAAGTTAACATGCCCGTTTCTTTGCTAAGTAGATTCGATATATTTTTTATAATTACTGATAAGCCTAATCCTGAGAGAGATAACTTACTAGCTGATAGAATTCTGGAAAGTCATAGAGCTGGAGGTGAGTTGGTTCCAGGTGAAACTAATGATACTAGTGAATTGGACTTAAGGACGTTGGAAGGTCCAATCAGTTCTCATATGCTGAAAATGTATATTGCCTATGCTAAGAAATTAAGGCCTATTATGTCTTCACAGGCTCAATACAAAATAAAAGAATATTATACAGGACTAAGAAGACGATATCACAGCGTGGATGATCAAGACAAAACTATGCCAATTACTCCAAGACAATTAGAATCCATCATAAGACTGGCAGAAGCTGAAGCTAAAATGTATTTATCTGATACTGTTGACGTTAAACACGCAGATAGTGCTATTGATTTAATGAATTTATTCCTTAATGTTACCCTTGGCGGAGATGTTGACTTTGCCTTCTTCGGTGTAGATGCTGATCAAAGAAAGAAAGACTCTGATCCTAGAATTCTTTTAAGAACTATTGTCAAAGAAGCTGGACCTGGCGGCATGGATGAAAAAGAAATTTTTGATAGGATGAGAGAAGAAGGCGGATACAGACTGGAAGAAGTTGAAAAATACCTCCGTGAAGCAAGGGAAAAAGACGGTACTTTATTGAAAGATGGATATGATAAGTGGAGAACAGTTTGAACTATAAATTACTACAAAACTCTCCAGATTTTAAAAATCCAAGACCTGAGCTTGAACAATACACAACACCTGTTGACATTGCTCTAGAGATAATAAAACAAGCCAATTCACAGGGTCACCTTTCTGGAACTGTAGCTGATTTTGGGTGTGGAACTGGTAGACTCGCTATTGGTGCAGCCATACTAGGGGCAAATGTGACTGGCTATGAGATTGATGATGAAGCATTAGATTTAGCGATGGAATACTCTAAAGAAAATAATTTAGATATAAATTGGATTAGTATGGCTGTTGAGAATATTGATGAATCGTATGACACAATAATAATGAATCCTCCATTTGGTTCTCAGCGACCTGGGGCTGATGCTATTTTTTTAGAAAAAGCACTCGAATTAGCATCTAATATCTGGACAATTCACATGGCTGAAACGAAGGACTTTATTCAGAAGCTAGTTAAGGCAAATTCGGGAGAAATTATATCTGCTTATGAATTTGATTTTTTATTAAACAAGACAATGCCATTCCATACTAGAGATAAAAAGACGAAGAAAGCAATACTTTATCACATAGCGTCTCTGAGATGAGAATATGAAGCAACCAGGTGATAAACTAGGAAGTGCGATGGAATACATGCCCGGTAGTGGCGTCTATGAGATTAATGGTGATTTAATTGCAGGTGTTTGTGGTGAACTTAAAGAAAATAATGAAACAATGGAAATGAGTATTATACCTTCAGTTTCAGTTCCAATTGATATTAAAGAAGGAGATACTGTATTTGGTAGAATTCAAATGACAAGAAATAGTATGGCCTCTGTTGAAGTCCTAAAAGTAAAGGGTAAAAAAAGATCTATTGGGAACTATACTGTAGGTACTTTACATGTAGCTAAAATGTCAAAAGATTATGTTTCTAATATCGGTGACGTGTATCAAGCTAATGACCTAATTCAAGCAACGGTGATTAAAGCTAAGCCAGCAATTGAATTAGCCACAAATTCAGATAATGATGGGGTGGTTTTTGCAAGATGTGATGTTACTCATGACGTTCTAAAAGTTGTAGACGGTGAATTATGGTCAGAAGAGCTAAGAAGAAGAGTTCCAAGAAAGTTATCTAAGATATATGGTAAAGTCCAAGTTTAGTTTAATCTTAATACTTTTTATTTTACTGCTACCTTCAGCTTCAAGTGAAGTAACGATTACTGCTAATAGTAAAGAAAACTTAGTTTTTGTCAACTCTGGAGAGAATGTAACATTTAATTCGTTAGGGATTGAAAATTCAACTTCAATTCTGTGGGATTTCGGTAGAGATATCAATGGCCCGGAGACTAGATATTCAGAACAACAAAATATAACTCACATAGTTCATGCTTCTGGTAGATATAATGTCACATTCACTGCATCATATAGTGACACTCAAAATGTAGTCAAAGAATTAATTCTGATTGTTAACTATGAAGAAAACTATCAAGACAACATCGTTCACAATGAAGCTTTATTTTTTGCCATAGCAGGTTCAGAACTCATTATGAGTGCCATTTTGGGCTATTGGACACAACAAATCCGTAAAGAAAAAGTCTATCTCTGACGTCTACTGATTGCTATCAAACCAGTAACCAATAAACTAATAAAAAGGGATATTGAAGGAAGTCCTGAATCTTCTACTTCTTCGAGTGCTGTTTCATCTGTAGTTTCAGTACCGTCTCCACCTACATTGACTGTTGGACCATAAAAATCTGCCATATTATCCTGAGCTATTCCATCTGCCCAAATAACAGTTATATCTAATGTATAGACTCCCTTAACCGGAAACATTAGTGTATAATTGTAACCATCTGCCGTAGGTATTGTAATCTTGTAAGAATCTCTGCTACCATTAGGATTATTGACTACAACTGTATAGTGATCAACGTCACCAGTTGTTTTCGAAAAATCCATAGTAAAGGAATCTCCCGGCTCTATATTCTTTGAACTAAAAGAAACAACAAAATTCTTCTGTTCAGATGCTGAAAGAACAACTTCTATAGTTTGAGTTGTATTTGACGACAAACCTCCGTCATCCCACACCATAAGTGTGATTTCGTATGTACCGCTTGTATTAGCTAACCAAGTAGTGTTCTTATTTGATGATATAACTACATCGTTTACAGACCACTCAAAATTAGTCACTGTTCCTTCTATATCACTAGAAGTACTATTGAAATTATAAGATAAACCTTCAGAACTAATATCGAAAGATGCAGTCGGAGGTGTATTCTCTACAATCTTAAAATTGGCTGAAACTTTTGAGCTCCATACACCACTATCATCTCGGACTTCCAATTTAACTTGATAAATTGTTAAATCTGAAAATTCTGAAATCCAGGTTGATTCTTCAGATACTACTTCATTGTTATGCCACCATTTGTAAGCTACAATTTGCCCATCTGGATCATTTGAATTATGAGAACTAAATGTGAGTGTTGAATATTGATAATACTCAGGAGTTAAACCTCCTAGAGATTCTGGTGAAATACTTATTGAAGCTACTGGAGACTCATTAGGGGGATTTACAGTTATAAAAAGGTGTACCCAACTTGAATAAGTTCCTGAATCATCAATAGCTCTTCCCATCAAATCATAATTATGAACTTCCTCAGTTAGATTGTCTAAAACTAAGTCTTCGGTATCTAATCTAAATAATAATGAAGGTCCTGCCTTATCTTCCCACATTTCCCATTCATAGCTGCAACTAATTTCTTGGAAATAATTATCTAAACAAGTAGAGTTGACTGCTAAAATTTCACCTGCTTTTATTGAAACTTGATCTGGTCCTTCAATATCTAAAATAGGTATTGGAGGTAAAACAAGGAGTTCTTTAGTATCTTCACTAAAATCTTCATTAGAATTATCTGTAATTGTTAGTCTTACATTATGATTGCCTACCTGAAATTGGTTAGATTCAAAAGCTTCTGTATCTGCTAAATATGACCAATTACCCAGTCCATCCCATTGTATATGCCAAGCAAAAGACAAATCAGGATTAATCTCATCAGTACAAGGTTGAGGCTCAGGTTGCATTGTAGTACAAGATTCAAAACGAGCAGTCTCTCCAAGACGAAGAGAAGGGGGAGTTATATCAAAATTAACGCTTAATTCGGAATCTTTTCCTTCATCTCCAATTACAGTTAATATTGTAGTAGAATTATCATTTATTTCACTCCAATTTCCATCTCCTTTAACTTGTAATGTAACATTATGTTCACCTTCAGTAAACAAATTAGACCCCATTGCAAAATTAAGATTCAGAAAATCTGAACCTGATGTTAAAACACCATCAATTGAAGAATTCCAATAATAATACTCTAACTGTTCCTCATTGCACACAGTACAATCTGCATCAAAGTTAACCTCTTCGTCAATCCTATTATCAACATTATCTGGATTGATATTTACCATTAGTACTTCTGTTTCGGCTGATGCCGGGACCAAAATAGCTATAGATGCTACAAACAATATTCCAAAAATTAATTCTAAGCGCATATTTACACCAAGCCTTCCAGCTTCTGACTGCATTTAACGCTTGCCTTTATTGTAACGTTTATCAATTTTAGAATCGGTATGGTGCATTGGAAACATCAATTCCCCTATTCCAGGTATAGGCTTACCCATCTTATCTGCAATATACCTTACAGAAAAATAGCCAATAATAAGACCCAAGCCAACTCCAACAAGAGGGAAAAAATTCATTAAAAATCAGGCTCAAACTCAGCTTGTAACTCAGTCATCAATTGTGAGAGAAGCCTATCAAAACGCTTACTACGGTATTCCCGTGCTCCGCCCATATCGGTTTGAACCTTAGCTATGAACAATGCCTCATCAGTTTCTAACTCTATACGACAAATTGACTCTTCCATTAATTAAGACTAAATAATGGTTATATTTAATAGTTACCAGAATACTACATTCTGAAAACGCCGAAATCTGAATCATCAATCGGTTTATTCAATGATGTAGAAAGGCCTAGAGCAAGTATCATTCGCGTATCTAGAGGATCTATCACTCCATCATCCCATAAACGGGCTGTCGAATAATAGGGATTGCCCTCAAGTTCATATTTCTCAAGTATAGGATCTCTAACCTTCTTAATCTGTGACTTGCTCAAAGATTTACCTTGTTTAGCCATTTGGTCCTGCTTAATAGTAGCCAGAACGTCTGCAGCCTGTTCACCACCCATTACTGAAGTCCTTGCATTAGGCCACATCCAAAGTTGACGTGGTTGGTAAGCTCGCCCACACATACCATAATTACCTGCACCAAAAGAACCGCCAATTATTACTGTAAATTTTGGAACTTTAGCATTAGAAACTGCCATAACCATCTTTGCCCCGTCTTTAGCAATACCACCGGCCTCATAGTCCTTACCTACCATAAAGCCAACTATATTCTGTAAAAAGACGAGAGGTATCTTACGTTGACAACACATCTCAATAAAATGTGTAGACTTAAGAGAAGATTCAGAAAAAAGCACCCCATTATTGGCTATAATTCCAATTGGATAGCCCATTATTTTTGCAAAACCACAAACTACTGTACGGCCATAATTAGCCTTGAACTCATGAAACTTAGAACCATCAACTAATCTGGCAATTACTTCCCTAACATCATAAGGTTGCCTCGAATCTTCGGGTATTATCTCATACAACTCTTCAGGATTGTATTGTGGTTCTTCCGGTTCTGAAACATCTAACTTAAATTTTGGTTCACGATTCAAATTAGAAATTATATCTCTTGCTATTTCTATTGCATGCGAATCATTTAATGCATAATGGTCCGCAACACCACTTTTCCGAGTATGTACATCAGCACCACCTAAATCCTCAGAATTGACTTCCTCTCCAGTAGCTGCTTTGACTAATGGTGGACCTGCAAGAAATATAGTTCCTTGTTCCTTTACAATAATAGTCTCATCAGACATGGCTGGAACATAAGCCCCCCCCGCAGTGCAAGAACCCATAACTACTGCAATTTGAGAAATGCCTAGTGCAGACATCTGTGCTTGATTGTAGAAGATGCGGCCAAAGTGCTCCTTATCTGGAAAGACCTCGTCTTGCATTGGCAAAAAAGCACCACCTGAATCCACAAGATAAATACAAGGTAAATTATTCTCTTGAGCAACTTCTTGAGCTCTTAAATGTTTTTTAACTGTTAAAGGATAGTATGTTCCTCCTTTAACTGTAGCATCGTTTGCGATTATCATAACCTCACGATTATGAACTACTCCAATTCCAGTAACTATACCTGCTGAGGGAACTTCATCGCCATACAACCCATTCGCAGCCAAAGGTGAAAATTCAAGGAAAGGCGTATCAGTATCAATTAACTCTTCAATACGATCTCTGGCCAACAATTTACCTCTTTCTTGATGACGAGTGACTACCTCTGGCCGTCCACCCTGACTCGATAGAGTTATGCGTTCTCTTAATTCTTTAACAATTTTTTTATTAAAGCTACGATTAGAAATTGATTCAGAAGAACTAGAATTATGATTTGTATGTATTATATTCATTCATCCTCCAATTCGAACATTAATTCACCTTCTTTAACTTGGCCACCAACATCTACTGACGTTAATTTTGATAAAATTCCATCCCTAGGAGATATCAATCTATGTTCCATTTTCATTGCTTCAAGAACAATAATAACATCCCCTTTACTAACCTTAGTCCTGTCTTCCACCTTCTTATCTAATAATTTACCAGTTATTGGGCTTAAAACTACATCATCACTTACTTCTTCAGATTGCTGACTTGACACTCTTGTAGACTTCTTTGTAATAAAATAATTATTTCCATTTAAATGCACATATATCTCATTACCTTTTCTTTCAGAATAGGCAATTGTACGGATGCCATTTAGTATAATTTCTAATCTGCCATCACTTTTCCTAGAAAATTCCCCCTCGGATAAGTTATCATCGATATTTATCGTAAAATTAGAGCCTGAACGTCTAATTTTCACATTGTGCTTGGAAGAACCAATAGTTAGAATTTCAGCCATTAAGTACCCTGCCTCCAACCACCTTTACTACTCCAGGGAGAATACGGATCTCTAGCTAATTTCTGAACTTCTTGGCTACTAGACTTTGATCCTAATAAGGCTGCAACCATCAGTTCAGTAGGGATTTCTCTATAACTCCAAGTTGCATAATGCTCATCTATAAATCCAGTGGAAAACGAGCATTTTTGAAATGATTTATTCTGCATGATATCTCGTAAAAATGGTTGATTCGTTATCAAACCTAAAATAACAAAGTTAGATAGTGCATTATCCATACGATCTATAGCTGAATTTCTATCTGAATCCCAAACAACTAACTTTGCTAATAGAGGATCATAAGCACTTGTCACTTCTTGCCCTTCTGAAATACCTACATCATTTCTAACGCCAGGTCCCTCTGGCAATATCATCTTGTGGACTATTCCAGGAGTTGGAAGGAAATTACGTGAAGGATCTTCTGCGTATATTCTACATTCAATCGAATGTCCTCTTTGTTTAACATCTTTTTGGGACAATGTCAAATTCATCCCATAAGCTATTTTTATTTGCCATTTTACTATATCTATTCCGCAAACCATTTCAGTTACACCATGCTCAACCTGCAGGCGAGTATTCATTTCTAAAAAATAAAATTCCCCGTTTTGATACAAAAATTCTACAGTCCCTGCATTTTTGTAATTAGCGACTCTGGCGGCTTTAATTGCTGCATCACCCATCATCTTTCTAATTTTATTATTAATAGCTGGAGAAGGCGATTCTTCAATTATTTTTTGATGTCTTCTCTGTATAGAACATTCTCTTTCATAAAGATGTATTATATTGCCAAAATTATCGCCCAAAATTTGAACTTCGATGTGTCTAGGATTCTCCAAGAATTTTTCAAGAATTATAGTATCATTTCCAAAAGAATTACGAGCCTCATTTTTGGCAGCCTCAAGGGCAGACTCTAAATCATCAGGTGAAGAAACTACTCTCATACCCTTTCCACCTCCGCCTGCTGCAGCCTTAACCATCAAAGGATAACCTATTCCTCTAGCAATTGCATCTATATTTCCACTTAACTCTCCATCGCTTCCCGGAATTGTGGGAACTCCCGCATCAATCATCATTTTCTTAGATTCGGCTTTATCACCCATTAATCTAATCGTATCAGGGTCAGGACCTATGAAAATTAAACCTGAATCTGCAACAAATTTCGCAAATTCTCCATTCTCTGATAAAAAACCATAGCCAGGATGAATAGCATCTGAATTTGTTTCTTTAGCAGCACCTATTACCTTATCAAAATTCAAATAACTTTCTGAAGGATTTGCGGGCCCAATTTCTACAGATTCATCAGCCATCATAACATGAGGTGATTCAGAATCAATATCAGAATAAATTGCAACTGTTTTAATTTTCATCTCTTGACAAGCTTTAATAATTCTACAAGCGATTTCTCCGCGGTTAGCGATTAAGATTTTTTTAAACATTATTTGTTCCAACTTGGCTTCCTTTTTTGAAAAAATGAGCTTATACCTTCGCTACACTCTTCTCCACTCTTGATTTCATTAATGAGATGAGCTAAATCCATATCTCTTTCTTCTCTAGTTTTAGACAAAATATTACTATTTAATAATTTTTTAATCCTTTTCTGAGCTTCAGGACCTCCTTTTTCTAAACGTAAGATTAATTCATCTAAATCGGATCCATCTGCACTATATTTTCCGTATATCATCCCCATTTCTTTAGCAAGGGACACTCCAAATTTCTCTCCAGTCAGAAAAATTTCTCTCATTATCCCTATATCAAGTTTTCGAGCAACATAAGGAAATATTACTGCAGGAACCATTCCTACTCTTACTTCTGGAAAACCAAATTTTGTACTGCCATCTGCTAAAATAAAATCACACGCACAGGCCAATCCCATTCCTCCACCTAAACAAGAACCATGCACTAAAGCTACAGTTGGTAAACTACAATTTACAATTTCATTTAATAATTGTTGAAGTTGGGTAGGTTCCCACTCATTTAAGTCAGCACCTGAACAAAAAACAGGTCCTTCGCCTCGAATTACCACAGCTCTAAGATTATCAAACTTTTGAGCTTCTCTAATAGATGCCATCATTGCTCCCATCATTTCTGAATTAAGTGCATTTTTCTTATCTACATTATTCAATCTTAATGTCATAATGCTACCCTTTCTCTCAACAATAAGGGGGAATGTCTCAGGCATGAATTATCATCAGAATAGTACTATTAATAATAGATACTAAAATATTTAATTTTCATCTACATGAGATTCTAAATCATCTCCGCCTGCAAAAGTAGACTGGATTATCGAGTATAAATCATCCATTCCCTCGCCCTCTTTTGAAGAAACTGCGAGTAAATTTGATTCTAAAGTTAATATTTGAAGAACACGTAATAATTCTGAAGAAAGAACTCCTGACATCCCTACCATGTTTGGCATTGCCATAGACAAAGCATCAAAATCTGAAGCCCATTCCCGAATCTTATCGACTTCTTCAGGTTCAAGAAGATCACATTTTGTTAAAACTGGAAACATTGGTATTGGAAATCTAAGATGGGCTGCCGAGGCCAGTAATAGTTGAGTGACAAAACCTTCAGGCGTTCTTGATAAAAGAGGATCTAAAAGTAAAATCATCCCTGATCTCTCTGACAGATTTTCTATGAATACCTTGGACGCTTCTCTATACAAAAATAATTCAGTTTGGCCAGGAGTATCTACAAGGAAATAATCACATGAAACTTCTTGAACCTGTTCTTTCAACCAATCTAATTCTAATGCTAAGAGATCCGCACAGACTACTTGAGCACCATTAGGCCCTAAACTATACTGATCCATTATGTCTGTTAATGTGAATTTCTCGCGAACATCTATAGCCGCTTCATAAGCTACACTTTCAGCACCAGGGTCTAAATTAATCGCAACACCGTCGTAACGATAATGTTGCATCCATTCTTGTAGTGTAGCCACTAATGTAGACTTGCCAGCTCCTGCTGAGCCTACAAAGTATAGCAGTGATGTATGGTCCATTAACTAACTTCTTCTACGTGCTAGAGCCACAAGACCAAATATGGACATTGCAATAGTTACTGAAATCGAAGGGAGGCCTAAGAGTCCTTCATCCTCCTCCTCTGCGTCATCTATTACCTCAGATGTTCCAAAATTAGTTAATAATGAGGGATAACTATTATCTGCTTCATTAATTTCTTTAACCTTATTTTCAGGATCAACAACTGCCACAAAAATATAGTCTCCATTACTTACAGCCCAAGTAAATGAAATTGGTCTTGAATCTCCCCTCAATATTCCATTAATAGATTTGACAGTTAATGAATCAATTGGTGGATTACCTTCGCTATAATCTGAAGCGCGGTAAACTAAAAGACCAACTTCAACATCCAAATCAGATTGTTCACCTTGAGGATATCCAAGTGTTACCTTTATTGTGGCTGAACCACCAGACTCAGTAATCTTAATAGATTCTACCAAAATATTAGTAGTTAGCTTTTCAACAGTTAACTCTGCATACACTTCATCATTTCCAATATCGACATTAATGTCACTACTTACTTCTACAGATATATTGTATGTATCGCTTCTACTTGGATCTGGAATCCAAGGAATAGTTACCGTCTGTCTGTTATAACTTGAATTAAAATCAATGTATGCATAACTTCCTGAAACTGAATAACCAGTTCCAACAGGATAAAAGCCAGTGGTGTTTTGAGTGGATAATTCTAATACTTCTCCCCATCCAAATGTACCGTCAATAGATACATTGAAATGAAGCCGATATGTACCTTCATCAGGTACATTATGCATTCCTAAATCAAAAGTCAATGGATGTTCTACACCTGCAAGTCCATCTCCTACAACTACGCTAAAATTATTAACATAAGAATCTAACGAACTTACTGCATATATATTCTTATATTTTTCATTGTTATTTTCATCCTCTTCAGTGATTAATTTGTCTTCATCAACTTTAGCAATTACACGATACTGCGCATTTTCTAAGAACTTAAATGGAATCGTGATATCTACACTTTCACCAACGGCTAAAGCTTGGTCAACATTCACAGTTGCCAACTTCGTTGCCATAGGTGCAGAAGTATAGAATGAAACTTCTAATTTTGTACCTTCACTCGAAGTCATATCTCTTATTCCTGAATTAACTATGGTTGCAACAACTTCTGAAGAAACGCCTACCATAGCATAACCTTCATCATTAACTGGATTTATAGACACACTCGTCACTTCTAAATCTGGAAGCTTTTCAAAAACTTGTATATATTTATCTGAACCAAATTCATTATTTGTGTCATCCCACTCCAAAATATTATCTTCTCTATCTACATATGCATAAAATTCATAATATCCTAGTTTAGTTGGTGTGAATGCATATTCAAAAAATGTTGTTTCAGGAGTTAAACCTACTGTTTTTGCTTCATCAATTTGGAACCAATCTGTTGATTGAAGGTCAGGATCTTTCATTTTTAGATATACTTCAACCCCATCAGCCATAGCATCACCCATAGAGGTCTGAGTAATTGCTACTTGAATAATTCTTTCATCATCTTGATACACTTTGTCTATACCTTCATTAATTCCAGCCACCATTAAATCTGGCCTTTGTTCAGCTAAATTGAAATATCCACTGTGAATTTTAAACCATTCAAGATTATTATTAGCTTCACTACTTTCTTCAATTACGTTTTCATAATCAGCTACTATTCTAATATTCCACCAACCTGCATCACTAGAGCTTGTTGACCAATTTACACCTAGGATGGAATCATCTTCCATTGTTTCTCCAGAATTAATAGGAGTTTTAATTGGAGCTGTTGTATTAACTGGAACCCAAACTTGGCCAGTACAATCTTCGTCTGGACATTTCATAACTTCAATACCCATTGTAAGATTACCTTCTCTATCATCAAAAGGCCCTGGAGGTAAGGCATCACCCTCTCCCTGATTTTCAACAGCATAAAAGAATGAAAGTGTCATACCTGCTACACCGTCTTCAGGCTGAACACGTAAAGAATTTAATTGGTTAGCTTCAGATATTACTAAATCTGCTTCACTACAGTCCCCAACACAAACTTCCCACTCGTCAACATTATTATCTAAATTAGGATCTTCTTCAGTATTGTTTTGTTCTGAATCAATAATTACTGTAAATTTGTACTTACCATCTGGAGTTCCTCCAGGTATAGTATATGGCCATTCCATTCGCTCTGATTCAGGTGGAGCATCAGGAGGTGGCGGACTAATAAAATTGAAAGTTAATGGAGATGGTGAGAAAGAAGTTGTAGGATCATCATCTACTGGGTCAAAATAAGCAATAAAAGTTACTGGGTTAAGTGTACTAACAGTACCCTCATTACCATATTCAAAAATTACATTAACTTCTTCACCGGCTGCAAAATTGGACCCTTCAATCTGTAATTCAATCGACAAATCAGCTTCACCGGTTTCAGGTTCAACATTCAGATAATTCTCAAACTCTCCGTAATCAGTTCCACTATAGAAAATAGTTCCAGAAAAACAAACTTCGCCAGTATCTTCAAAAGTAATTGATAAAGTAATCAAACCCTCTTCTCCAGCGCCCATGCTTATTGAGTCAGACTCATCTGCCATAGTATTCAAATCACAATCTTCGTACAACCTAACTGTTGCATCATAATCTGAACTACCCTCATTGCTCCATTCTACTACAATATCGTAAGCAATATTGGCTCTTGGTGGCGGAGTTCCATCTGGTTCATACATCTGACTAACTTCCAAATCATCGCTTGGAGTTGCCTGTGCACCTGATATAAACAGAAGACTTGAAAAAACCAAAACCGCAGTCACTGCACTTGCTAGCAATTTACTTTTATAATTTTCATTCATTATAATCGCCCTACATTCTCACGTTGAGCCCCTTAATAAGGGGTTTGCTTTGTAGATTAGTTGTAAATGAATAGTATGCTAGAGGATTTTGATAAGCGAGTGATTTCATGCAGAAAGTGCCCTCGATTAGTAAAATATGCTACTGAAACTAAGAAATATAATAAGAAAAATGAATTCGTAAATGAAAAATATTGGTGTAAACCAGTACCTTCATTTGGAAGTTTGGATTCTACTCTCTTAATTGTAGGTTTAGCACCTGGAAAACATGGTGCAGGCAGAACTGGGCGGCCATTTACTGGAGACTTTGCTGGAGAAATATTATACAAAGCACTCTATGAATCTGGATTATCAAATATTAAAAAAAGCATTTCTAAATCTGATGAATTAAAATTAAAGAAAGTTAGAATTTCCAATGCCGTTAGATGTGCACCACCTCAAAACAAACCTACTAATAATGAAATTATTAATTGTAGACCTTTTTTAATAGAGGAAATACGAATGATGACTAAGTTAAAATATATATTAGCTTTGGGTAGCCTGGCACATAAACAAATACTTCAGTGCATAGGTGAAAAACAAGCAAGCTATAAATTTCAACATAATATAAAACATAAATTTCCCAACTTAAAATGGGAATTAGTTAATTCATATCACACAAGCCGCTATAACATAAACACAAAAAGATTAACTTATGAAATGTTTTTAGAAGTAGTTAAGGAACTGAACCATTAATTTTTGTGGTTGGGATACTCCTACTAGTTTAACACCTCAAGACTCGCTATACAGTTATGA
>JAAZXP010000023.1 GCA_014240055.1 Methanobacteriota archaeon
AATACTAGAGTCTCATATCCTATTGATTATATTAAGAATATAGAACCATCAGAGCAAGGTGGACATCCTAGCAATGTTATCTTTCTAACATGTGATGCCTTTGGTGTTCTGCCCCCTGTTTCTAAATTAACGCCTGAAATGGCAATGTACCATTTTCTAAGTGGTTATACTGCAAAAGTAGCAGGAACTGAAAGAGGCATTACTGAACCAGTGGCTACCTTTTCGACATGTTTTGGAGCTCCTTTTATGCCACAATATCCTACTGTATATGCTGAGTTACTAGGTCAAAAATTAAAAAAACATAATGCTCAAGCTTGGCTTGTTAATACTGGGTGGAGTGGAGGCGGATACGGAATTGGTGAAAGAATAGATTTACCAGTTACAAGACAAATGTTAACATCAATACTTAATGGTAAATTAGATAATTCTACATTTACACCAGATTCAAACTTTAAAGTTTTGATACCTGAAAATGTACCTGGTGTTGATCCAAATATTCTAAACCCTAGAAACACTTGGAATGATAAAAAATCGTACGATTTAAAAGCTAAAGAATTAGTTAATTTGTTTAAGAAAAACTTTGTCAAATATGAGAGTTTTGGGGATTTTTCAAAAGCTGGACCTGATTAGAGATATTCGGAAACCATTTTTCTTTCTGAGACTAATTCATCATTTGTTTTAACTAAAGCTGCTTTAGCAAAATCATCGTGCTCAAAATTATCGATTATTTCGTAATTACCTGGTGACGTTGTACGAACTGGCATACCTGCCCACACACCTTGAGCAAAACCATACTGACCATCACTGCATACAACTATTGAGTGTATTTTTTTGCTAACAGTGTACAAACTCTGAACATGATTGATTAAAGCATTAGCTGCAGAGGCTGCACTTGAAAGGCCTCGGGCTTTGATAATCGCAGCACCCCTTTTACCAACTGCAGGAATATACTCCATTTTTAGCCAATTATCGTCATTAATTATTTCTGAAGCGGGTTTTCCAGAAATAAGGGTATTGGAATAATCTGGGAACATAGTTGGGCTATGGTTACCAAAAATTGCCATTTGTGAAACTTCAGTCACATCTACACTTGCTTTTACGGCGAGCATTGAAACTGCCCTATTTTGATCAAGACGGGTCATTGCTGTGAATCTATCAGAACTGAAACGAGGAGACTGGGCAGCTGCAATCATACAATTCGTATTACATGGGTTTCCAACTACTACTATTCTGCAATCATCTGCTGCATTTTCAGAAATAGATTTGCCTTGACCTACAAATATTTTACCATTATCTCTGAGTAAATCAGAACGTTCCATTCCAGGACCTCGTGGTTTACTACCTACTAATAAACATAAATTAGCATCACTGAAGGCCTCATCTGGATTAGAAGTTACTATCACTTCTTCTAAAAGAGGAAAAGAACAATCTTGTAGTTCCATTGCTACACCCTTAAGTGCTTCTAAAGCCGGTGGAATTTCTAATAATTGTAAAGATATTTTCGATTCTGAACCAAACATTTCTCCTGCTGCAATCCTTGGAAGTAAACTATAGCCTATCTGTCCAGCAGCTCCTGTCACTGCAATGCGTATTGTACTCATTAGTAATAGTAGAAAGAATGGGATGATAAAATTAACACTCTTAAACAACCTAAATACCCATAACCCTTTTAGAGCGTCTGACTATATGGGTAATATGAATGAACAAGTTACTGATGTAAAAAAATACGATATCAATCGAAGAATATATCTACCTAAATGGGTTGAAGAGGACTTAGGACTAATGCCTGGTCAATCTTATGTAACATTTGTTCAAGATGGAAGTAATATAGTCATAAAGAAAGTAAGTATTAGTATTGCCTAAACTGTTTCTTTAAGCCACTGAAGATCACTTTGATATAACATCCTTATATCCTTAATTCCTAGACGTAGCATTGCTAATCTTTCTAGACCCAGACCCCATGCTAAAACTGGACTATCAATTCCAAAAGGAGCTGTAACTTCAGGTCTGAAAATACCAGCACCTCCAAGCTCCAACCATTTATCACCAAACCTAACTTCAACCTCCAAAGAAGGCTCAGTATATGGGAAATAAGCAGGTCTTACTCTAACATCATCAAAACCCATACGATGATAAAATTCTTTGAGAACGCCAATTAACATCCCAAAATTTGCATTGGGCTCTACAATTATTCCCTCTACTTGTGTAAACTCTGGCAAATGAGTAGCATCGAGAGCCTCTCTTCTAAAAACCCGGCCAACACTGAATACTCTAACTGGAGGTTTTGGATTATTTGACAGATAACGTATCGTACCTACCGTAGTGTGCGTTCTCAGAAGAGCTTGTTGAGCTGTTTCCCTACTCCATTTACTTCCCCAACCAACCGATTCAGTATCTCCACCGTCTTCATGTATTGATTTAACTTTACTCAGTAATTCTTCATCACTTATAATAAAAGAAGCCGGTTCTGAAAGATAAAAAGTATCCTGTAGATCTCTTGCAGGATGGTCTTGAGGAATAAATAAAACATCCATATTCCAAAAAGCTGATTCAACATAATCTCCATCAATTTCAGTAAATCCCATTTGAAGAAATATAGATCTAATTTCCTCCGTAAATCTAGTTAAGGGGTGAAGAGTCGAAATATTCGAAGGTTCGACATTTGTTTCATGGCTGTATTTTTGAAATTTAGAATCCTTCCAGCTTCCTGACTGAAGCATTTCAGGAGTAATATCTCCGATTAAATCGTCTGAGATACTGTCTATATCAAAATTAGATCCAGCTTCAGATAAAGAAAATTCCCTAGAAATTTCCTCCTTAGTAGATAATAATTGTCGACCTTTAAGTAAAGATAAATCTTGCTTGTCCATCTCATCTTCCAATAACTGTTTTCTGCTTAATTTAACTAATAAATCTTCATCAGGTGTTTGGTCGAGATTTCCCGTTGGAGTAAGTTTGAGACCTTCTTCAGTCTTTTCTAAATTTGCAAAGTTCTTTCTTTTAAGCCACCCAATAACTACTTTCTTCTCATTATCATCTAAAGGCAATTCATCTATTACGGCTTCTCCAATTTGGTTTAGCCATTCTACTGCCCTTCTTTCAGGTAAGCCTTGTTCAGCATATTTCCTTCCTTCTTCGTTAGCAAAATAATAAACTTTAGATTCTTCTAAAATATCAATTAATCCCTTATTTCGAAGCCAAGATGCAGCAGACATAGTCTCTTTTTCACCGAGACCTGATTGTGTAGAAGCTTCAAATGGAGAAAGTGTCCCATTTTTAAGACATTTAAGCAATTTTATTTCATTCGGAGATAAGTCCACGTTAGTCACTGTATTAGGTAGTTTATTAATCTGCTCGAAAGCCAAAACCCTCTAGCTTCTTTGTAACAATATCAAATACAACCTCTGGTTCCTTGTCATTAGTGTCAATAACAAAATCATAACCTTTGAGATTTCCATAATCAAAACCATAAAGTTCTGAATACCTATGTCTGTCATCATTGTCTCTATTTTGGTTTTCTATAAAATCATTTATTGCCTTTTGGTTATTATTTATGTTTAAAAGTTGAATTTCATCTCTTAACGATTCTAAGGTTTTATAATCTTTCTTAGGAATCGATTTTCGACCCAGTTGGTAAAATTCTTCACCGATTTCTCTTCGAAGAAATCTAAGAGCTTGTTCTAAAATTGAACATTGAAAATATAATCTAACAATATTCTTTTTACCTAAATTGGCCATGAAACTACCCATGTATGCAGGTTGTCTTCCTTCAATGACTCCTAAATTTGTAGTGATACTGGAACCACTTATCATTTGACATGTCTTGTAATCTATTTCAACATCAATACCTCTTTCAACAAGCAATAAACGAGCCTGTTCTGCAACTGTAATTCCTCTTTCTTTCGCTGCATCTCTAAACAAACTACCTACTGAGTAAAAATCCCCTCCAAAGTGTTCAGCTAAATTTTTAGCTTGAGTTGACTTACCAGTTAGCTGATCTCCTGCTATCAAAATCATTGGTTTATCTGTAATAGATTCACGTAATAAATTTATTGAATCATCGCCAATATAAGTTTTGAATGCAGATTCGATACCTGAGATATAAGTCACAATACTTAGGTCAATGCACTAGTATTTACCTTTTTTGGGTTTAACAAGTAAAAGAAGATTCCAAATGGCCTGTTAATGGATCTCCAAAGTCCATAACTCTTCCATCCCAGTCTTCTTCAGCCACAAGTGCAATTAGACTATTTGGAGCTTCATCGATAACTTTCCAACCTAATTCAGCAGCCAATTTATTCGCAAAATCTAAAACTTCATCATACGATAGCATGTTTTCTTTACTCAAACGTTTTCGAGCTGGGCCCAAATGCATGTATGACTTGACTTCAATCATCACTCTTTCTCCTGCTAATTTAATCAACTTAGCATAACCTGAAACATCAAAATCATTCCAACCCTTGACTACTGTCATTCTAAGAACTTTTCTGGTTTTTAAGCCGTCCATTAGCTTTAATGTCCCTAAAATTTTATCCCAAAAATTTGGAATCAAAGGTACATCTATTTTCTTCCATGTTGCCTTATCAGGAGCATCTAAAGACATGTACAACTGAGTCGGTAATGAATCTTCATCTCTAAGCTTTTCAACCATTTCAGGATGTAATCCATTTGTCACTAAGAATGAAGAAATTTTACGCGTTCTAAGTTCTCTAAGCATTCCAGGTAGACCCTGATACAGAGTTGGCTCACCAGTAAGAGAAATTGCAAAGTGTCTAACTGTTTTAGACTCTGCAAATTTTTGCTGATCTATCTTTGGATTACCTCCAAAACCTGATAATTTTCTCAAATGCCCTTCAATTGAACCTTCAACAATGTCAACAGGATCATCCTTAGCATATTCCATTAAATCTTGCTTACCTGAAAACATTTCATTAGCTCTCCAACAATAGACACACTTCTGATCACAAGCAACTGCAGCCGGAGTCATTTGAGTACACTGATGTGAACGAATTCCATAAAATTTTTGCTTGTAACAGCCACTACTTTCTTCATTTAAACCTTTTTTAGTCCAACCACAAATTTCAACAGCTGAATGATTCCCAACGATTTCATAAGACGCTTTCTCCAGGGCTTTTTTGTATTCATCAGTAAAAAGAAGATTACCTTCATCATTTTCAGTATCTGAATTCATCATAATTCTTGAATCTCCCTTATGTTTTCAATATCCCAAGTATACATTGTTAAAGAGATAGTATAGTCTACAGATTCAGAAAAAACTAACGAGCCAGTACTACTAGAACTAAATGTAAAAGTCCCACCCATCCACTCACCTGAAACCTCTAAGTTAGATATGAACTCATCTGAGCTATCTGCATTATTAGAAATAGTGCCATTATTTAACATAATTTCCTGATTAACTGTCCAAGGAATTGTTATGACACCCCCACCTCCATTATCAGTTTGGCTTTGACCATTTGTATTATTTTGAGATGAAACATCAAATGTGACTTGTCGACCACCACCACCACCACCATTCGCATCCCAATCCACTGTAACATCAAAATGTGAAATTCGTAAGTTATCAACATGATCCCATTCCATTTCACTAGCCATATAACCAAAATCTATAGAATCTCCTGGATTCAAAGTACCTGAAAGTGAAGGGCCAGCTACCTCTGTAACAACTAAGTCTCCGACGTAAGCCTTACTTCCTCCTAAATCTGAAACCATAAGGGAATTAGCTGCTGAAGAAAATGTAACCATTAACATTAAAATAATAATAAAAAAGCCTACAAAGCCTGAAATGAGACGTCCAGTTACGCTATAACTCCCAAGTTTATAGACTTCACTATTGTTATAATTCTCAAATTTGGACATGCCATCATCAAGAGTTTTTCCTAATCCCATTGTTTTATGTATTTGACTTGGGGCTTATTTAGCTTTTCTAACTAAGAACAACCTGTTGTTGAACCACAACTTACACACTTTAGGCAACTACCATTGGACACCAAAGTGAATTGACCACACTCGGGACAAGGATCTCCTTCAAAACCAAACTTACTAGCTTCTTCAACTATTGAACTGTCTCCGGAACCGGATGCAATCGGTACTGAAGTCATGGGTGATTCTCCAAGTTCAGTTTGTACTGCTGTACTATCTTCTGCACTAGCAGCTTCCACATCATCTAAAGTAAGCTGAATTTCATGACCGTCTGTTGCTGAACCTGCAGGACTCAAACCGGAGTTAAGATTTTGTTCCGTCTCTGTTTCTCCCTCACTTCTAAGAATATCTGGTTTAAGGTCTTCAGGCTTAACATGAGCCAAATCGTTTCTATCAAGATAACTTACCGCTAAATCTCTAAATATATAATCTAGAATACTAGTAGACATCTTAATTCTATCATTGCCCACCACTGGTCCATTAGGTTCAAATCTAGTGAAAACAAAAGCATCTACAAATTCTTTGAGAGGAACTCCATGTTGTAAACCTAAACTTACTGCAATAGCAAAAGCATTTGTCAAGGCTTTGAAAGCTGCGCCCTCTTTGTGCATATCAATGAATATTTCACCTAGGGTTCCATCTGCATATTCGCCTGCATGAAGGTAAACATTGTGTCCACCTATAGTGGCTTTCTGAATGTATCCACCTCGTTTATTTGGAAGACGACGCCTTTGTGCAATATACCTAGTTACTATCTTACGAGCTAAGGGTTTAGCATCTGGCATTGGCAATGCATCAGCCATTACCTCAACGGCTTTTTGGGTACTAATTAATCCTTCAGCAAGTAAATCTTCTTCCTTGATGTCCACCTTCAGAACGGTTCCAGACATTAATGGTTGACTTAATTTAGAACTATCTCGATATAATGCATTAGCCTTAATCATACCGCGCCAAGAATCCATATATGCTTGTTTAATATCATCAATTGTTGATTCGTGAGGCATATTAATTGTCTTTGAGATTGCGCCTGAAATAAATGGTTGAGCTGCAGACATTATGTTAATGTGTGCACTCCAAGCAATAGAACGAGTTCCATACTGGCCACACTTATTAGCACAATCAAAAACTGGTAAATCTTTATCTTTAATATGTGGGGCACCTTCTATTGTAAGCCGTCCAAAGATGAAATCGTTAGCTGCAGTCACTTGTTCTTTAGTAAATCCTAAATGACTTAACAAATCAAATGAGAAATCATCTAAACTGGATTCTTTAACTCTTAATTTATCTTTACAGAAATCTGAACCAATACTCATTACTGTTATTAAGTGGTTAATAGAAGTAAATTTGCTAATCTGAGATTCAAGAGTATTAATTACATCTGGCGTCAAACCCTTCTTTTTCAATGATTCTGCATTAATTTCTGGAGAATTCTCAAAAGTTCCAGAACCTATAATGTAGTCTACAATTTCACTAGATTGCAAGTTATCATATCCAAGACGATCTAATGCAGCAGGAACAGATTGATTAATTATTCTGAGCATGCCACCGCCTGCTAATGTTTTAAACTTAACAAGTGCAAAGTCTGGTTCTATTCCAGTAGTATCACAATCCATGACAATACCTATTGTACCTGTTGGTGCTATGACTGTTGATTGAGCATTACGGAAACCATATTTTTCACCTAAATCTATAACTTGATCCCAACATTCTTGCGCAGATTTAAGTAAATACTCAGGACAATAATTAACATCGATTCCACGAGGTTTGATTGTTAATCCTTCATATTCTTCATCTAAAGCGCTGTAAGCAGCTCTTCGATGATTTCTCATCACTCGGAGCATATTGTCTTTATTATTCTCATATCTTGGAAATGGACCTTTAACTGCTGCCATTTCAGCACTAGTTGAATACGAAACACCACCAAGCATTGAAGTTAAAGCCCCGCATATTGCCGAAGCTCGATTATCGTCGTAAGGTATACCCATACGCATCAATAATGAACCAATATTTGCATAACCTAAACCTAATGTTCGATAGTCATAACTTCGCTGAGCAATCTCCATAGACGGAAATTGAGCCATTAATACTGAAACTTCGAGAGCTATAGTCCACAATCGAATAGAATGATTATATTCTTCAGTTTGAAATTGCATTG
Source organism: Methanobacteriota archaeon (assembly GCA_014240055.1). Taxonomy (GTDB): domain Archaea; phylum Thermoplasmatota; class Poseidoniia; order MGIII; family CG-Epi1; genus CG-Epi1. The sequence goes on from JAAZXP010000023.1 coordinate 8,096, forward strand.
TTTCTTGATTATAATATTTAACTAAATTTAAACTAGCTAAATTACAAGCCGTGTCATCCAAAAACATATACTCTGAACAAGGATTACTTCCATTTATCATTCCATCTGGTGAACAAGTATGCCATTCATTGATTGTTGTATCGTATTGTAGGCCAGGATCTGCACAGGACCAAGCTGCTTTGGAAATATTATCCCAAAGATCATTTGCTGGTATAGTTTTGCAGGCTTTAGGATCTCTTCCTTGTTCTTTAGCATTATCTAACTCAGTTCTCCAATATAAATTCCAATCCTTTTTATTTATTACTGCATCCATAAATTCGTTACTTACACGAACTGAATTATTACTATTTTGACCTGAAACTGTAGAATAGGCTTCACCTTCCCAAGAGGTGTCATAAGTTTCCATCTCGATTTGAGTATGACCTTGTTGACCTAATTCTAATACTCTTGCAATTAAATTTTCAGGAATGTAAGCCTTCATTGCTGAATTTATAGACAAAGCTAGAGGCTTGTTTTTTACCTGATTAAAACGAGAGTCATCCTCAGGATGGGCCTGGATTGCTGCTAAGATTTCATTTGCATGGTTTTGAAGATGCTGAGAACCAGCTACAAGAGCTGCTACCTTTTCTTCTTCTGTTAATTTCCAATTGATAAATGCTTCAATATCTGGATGGTCCATATCTAAACAAACCATCTTAGCTGCACGGCGTGTTGTTCCTCCTGATTTAATTGCACCAGCTGCGCGATCTCCAATTCTTAGGAAAGACATTAAACCAGAAGACATTCCGCCACCAGAAAGTGGCTCGCCTTCACCTCTTATTCTAGAAAAATTACTTCCAGTACCTGAACCAAATTTGAATAATCTTGCCTCGCGAGTCCATAAATCCATGATACCACCTTCACTAACTAAATCATCAGATACTGATTGAATGAAACAAGCATGAGGTTGTGGATGTTCATATGCATTTGTTGAACTTTCTAATTTTTCAGTATCAGGATTAACAAAATAGTGCCCTTGAGGAGGACCTTCAATACCATAAGCCCAGTTTAGCCCAGTATTGAACCACTGTGGAGAATTAGGTGAAACCATCTGAAAAGCAAGCATAAAACACATTTCGTCATAATAGGCCCTTGCATCATCTTCAGTGGCGAAATAACCATGCTTCCATCCCCAATAAGTCCAAGTTCCTGCTAACCTTCTAAATGTTTGCTTACCATCTACTTCTTCACCATATTTCTCATCTTCCGATAAACTTTCCATGGCCTTATGATCTGGAACACTTTTCTGAAGCCAGATAGGTACACCCTTTTCTTTGACTTTTCTTAATTTTTTAGGAATTCCTGCCTTTCTAAGATATTTTTGTGAAAGAACATTAGCTGCAACTTGACTGTAATTATCAGGAAGATTAACATCTTTCATTGAAAAAGCAACAGTACCATCAAAATTACGAATCTCTACATCTCTCTTGGTCCAATTCAGTTTTTGAAAAGGATCTTTACCACTCTCTGTAAACTTACGCTCTATTTTTAAGCCATTTAATTTAGCTGGCAATCAAGCCACCCCCAAAGGTGGCTGAAGCGAATCATACAATGCTATAATTTGTGTTAATTTCATCGGTCTCCCGCTATTGAGCCTCCATATAATAAGCGTTACATATAGTTAGAAAAAAAAGGTTTTATCCGTTTTTAGGGGTACTACCACCCCAAAAATGACAAAAAAACTGTCGAACTTAACAAAAAAGGCACGTTGGTTCCACTGTATTAATCAATAAAATAAGATAACTATATGGTTCGGCAAAAGACGTAATAAGTGAATTTTAAATTATTTACTTCCTATCGTTTCACGCCAGTCCAAACCAACCGTCCTTTTGCCAATTTTACAAACCGGTGGAAACACCCGTTTGTGGATCGATAATTTAATTAAATTTTCAATTTTTTCTATCAAATCGATACCTATACCACTTTTTGAGCTTAAATCTTTTTTAGAAATTTGACGCTCCAAACCTAATAATATTTGATCCAAGGTAGCATAGTCAATCCCTAACTCTAATTCATCAGTCTGGCCTTCCCATAGTTCTGCAGTTGGTGGCCTACCTATTATTTCTGAAGGAACATCTAAATGCTTAGAAATTTCATAAACTTGAGTCTTATACAAATAACCAATTGGAAGAAAATCCGAAGCCCCATCTCCCCACTTAGTATAATAACCAACTAAAAGTTCTGATTTATTTGAAGTTCCAATTACAAGACAATTCGATGAAAAAGCTTCCCCATACAAAAGAGACATTCTAACCCTTGAATGCAAATTACCTTCCGCAGCCTTTGATGAATAATGATTACTAACTTCTTTGAATGAAGTTACTACATCTGAAATATTATATTCAATCGTTTTGACCCCCAGGTTTTTAGCGTGATTGGATGCAAGCATAATCGATTCTGACGTCTTAAAAGGCATAATTAAACCAAGAACATTATCTGAACCCAATGCAGACGCAGATAGAGCTAAAGTGGCTGCAGAGTCAATACCTCCTGACAAACCTAATACAACTCCTTTAGCTCCAGCATCATTGACTCTAGTTCTAATGAATTGCTCAATGATTTTTTGAGTATCTGCCAGTAGTTTCACATTTGTTTCAAAACAGAGGGCTTATTGAAATTAAGCAATAACATCTATTATTAGCACGGGTAAATGGGCTTTATGTATTTGGCAATAAGTCAAGCACCAATTATTCTTGGTGATGTCTCAAAAAATCTAGAGATCATGGAAAAACTGATTATTGAAGCTCAAGAAAAATCAAAGTCAAATATAGATCTAATTGTTTTCCCTGAGCTCTTTATCACTGGATATAATTTGAGAGATAATTATAATGAAGTCGCAGAAAAAATACCAACTTCCGGAGTGGCACAGAAGGGAATAGCTAAATTAGCTAAAAAATTCAATGTTCATATAATTACTGGAATTGTTGAACGATCTGGGAAGTCGTTATTTAATTCTGCAATTTTAGTTGGACCTGTAGGATATATTGGCCATTATCAAAAGAGATTTTTACCTAATTTCGGTCCATTTGAAGAAAAAATATACTTCGGTGAAGGAAACAAAAGCAATGTATTTGATACACCCTTTGGAAAAATTGGAATCCAAATCTGTTATGACATTTTTTTCCCGGAAACATCAATGGATTTAGCGCATAATGGTGCTGATTTAATTATTAATTTATCAGCTAGTCCAACAACCTCAAGACCTTTATTTCACAGGATGTTACCTGCAAGAGCAATTGAGACAACTTGTTTTTATGCATACTCAAATAATGTGGGTACACAAGGAAGTCTAACATTTGCTGGAGAATCTTTAGTTGTGGATCCAAGAGGTAAAACTATTGCTGAAATACCTAGTTTTGAAGAAGGCACAATAGTATGTGAACTCACCTTTGAAGATTTAGAAAGATTTCGTGATGCTAGACCCGTTTTACGAGATTCTAAGAAAAAAGAGTAGGCTTATTATCAAGTCCCAATCGGACCTCACATGTATGATGTAGCAATAATTGGTCAAGGACCCGCTGGCGGTATGGCTGCATTACGTTTAGCTGAAGCTGGTCATTCAGTTATCGCATTCGATAGAAAAAAACGAGTCGGAGACCCAATACATTGTGGTGAAGGATTAGGTAAGATTGCTCTAAAACACACTAACTATCCTGTAGGCGATTGGGCAATTAGAGAAGTAAAGGGAAATCGAATAAGAATGCCAAACGGAAAATCTGTAGGATTAATGTCTCCTGGTTATTCTATACATCGTTGGGGACTAGACAGAACAATCTCAGATGATGCAGTTGCAGCCGGCGTTGAACGCCATGAAGATTTGAAAATTTCTAAAGTTACTAAAGAAACTGATCACTGGACTCTTTTTGCTAAAAATGACCAAGTAGCAAAAGCTAAACAGTTAGTTATTGCTGAAGGCCGTGTACCTAATATTGTAACACAAGTAGGTCTCAAAGGCAATGATAAATTACGATTACTACCTGGTCTTCAATACAAATTCAAAACAAGTGATGTTGATTTTCCAGATACGGATTACTTTGATTTTTATATTGACCCTATGTTTGCAGATGGATATGTTTGGGTTTTCCCACGTGATGGGATTTTCAATGTAGGAATAGTATCTACTAATGGTGCAAAGAAAGGGTTAGATTATTTTTGTAGAGAGCACATGAGTGTTGATCCAGATAAAAGAATCAATAATGATCTTGGAGCAAAACAAAATGGCGGATTGATACCAAGAGATGGCCCTATTCCTCAATTTGCTACAAAAGACGCCTATGTAATTGGAGACTCTGCTGGATTAACAAATCCTATCACAAAAGGTGGTGTTCATGTTGGAATGTTATCTGGAGAGTATGCTGCAATTGCAATTAGAAATGAATTGGGAACTGGAAAATTGGTTCCTCCATCTCATTCTGTTAACTGTCATGAATTGAGAGGACAATATTGGGAAGCTTCAGGTAAAGCTCTACATCCTGATTTAGAATCTCATATATGGTATGACCGAATTTTGAAAAGGCAACCATGGACACAACAAAAATTTGTGGATCAGTCAAAATTGATTTATTCCCTCGACAAACGAATTTTGAATCTAATTGGAGAAATATATGACGGAAGAAACTATTCAAATTTACCATGGCATAAGATGCTTGGAATCTTAATCAGAAATCCAGATTTAATCCCAATGGCTGGTAAACTTCTAAAAATTAAAGCAAGCTTAAAAGTTACAGAAACATACGGTTGGTAATATTCCCTGAAGAAATACTTAATTTAGGGATAAATATTATGATGCTGACTCCAAATACGGTTATATCATGAAATTCGATATGAGAGTTGTAGCAATTTGCTTCATGCTCACTCTGACAAGTATTACTGGTTGTCTAGAAGATGAACAAACTGAACCAATAATTATTGAAGAGCCTTCTCTTCCAGAAGGTATTTTTGTTACTGGCTCTAATGGAACTGCAATCGATGTTGAACCACTTCCAATGGACTTCGTTTTTAGTAATGTAGGAGAGCAAGGTGCAGAACCAAGTATCGGAGTTACTTCCAGTGGCTGTATATTTTTTATAGCATTTGAAAAGCCAATGCGTTCTTGTGATCATGGACAAACTTGGGTAAATACTGCAGATGGAACTCAGGCTTTTTTCACTAATGACCCTTACGGTTGGGTTGACCCAATTACAGATAGAATATTTAACATCCATATGATGGGATTATGGACCACGTGGATTGGGTGGTCTGATGATGATGGAAATTCTTGGGCTGCAAATCCTCATGACTCCGGTTCAGCTCCTATTAATGACCATATCAAGCTTGGTTCAGGCCCTTGGACTAATGAAGGATATGGAATAGGTGGTGGTATTTCTTCAAATATATATGAAACTGCAGTATATTTCTGTTTTAACAAATTACTCTATATTTCCTGTTATACTAGTTATGATGGTGGAGCTTCATTTGAAGCTGGAGGCGATATTGTAGGTCTAGCTACTACTAATGGAGGATTACATGGAGCAATTACTACAGCACCAGATGGTACTGTTTATTTGCCACCACGTGTAGCAACTCCATCCATTATTTTCTCTAAAGATAATGGACTTAACTGGGAAGAACGTACTATGGGAGAAGACGTAGGTACACCAAATCCACGTAAAAATGGAGAAGTTGCTACAGATACTGATTCTAATGCATACAATGTATGGGTTGGTGCAGACCAAGGCGTCTATATGTCTCGAAGTATGGATTCTGGAAATACTTGGGATCAAACAAGTATCAGAGTTAGTCCTGTAGAAGTAATCTCTGCAACATTCCCTCATACCTCTGGAGGTGATCCAGGTAGAATTGCAATTACATATCTTGGAAGCGAAGATACAGAGGCCCTAGGCCAGCCTAACATCGACGGTGAACCATGGGATGGTAATGCACACTATGCTACCTCAAATGTTAGTCATTATCTTTATGTTACTTACAGTCTTAATGCACTAGATGAAAATCCAGTCTTTCATACACAAAAAATATCTCCAGACCCAGTTCAAGTTGGAAGTATATGTCTAAACAGTGGTGATTGCCGCTCAGAAGAAGGAGGTTCTAATCGTAACCTTTTAGATTTTAATGATTTACACATAGATTTAGAGGGGAGAGTTTACATCGCTTTTGCTGATGGATGTACCGGAACCTGTGCTTCTGGCAACGATACTACTCCGGCTAATTCAAGGGACAGATTAGGATCTGTTTACTATCTAGGAAATGGACCAAGTCTCTATGAATCAGTAGGTAATTTAACTGAGTTTTATCCAAGTGATTTAGGTGAACCAAACAAAAATTCGCTAATACCAATGTTCTTTGTTGGAATGTGCGTTTTACCAAGTTCATTTAAACGATTTAGACTATAATCTTCTTCGTCAAAAGTACTGTAGTTTGTTCTTGATCATATTTGCCATTACCAAAAACTTCTAGTTCAGAAAATTCATCTAATTCCCATAGAGAACTGTCCGTACATATTTTTTCATAAAAACCTCTAGGAACGGGATATGTTTGGAACTTATAAACTGAATCTGTGTAAATATTAGCTCCAATCCAGAGAACACCACCCACATTCAATAATTTAGCAATTCTGCCTATAATTATTTCTTGATCTTCGACTGTAAAACAACCAATCACTCCATATAATATCACTAAATCAAACTTTTCTTTAGTTTTACTCAAATATTCTATAATGTCTTGACGAGAAAAATGACCGTCTTTCATCTTTTTACGGCACTGATGAATATTCAAACGAATTAAATCGACTCCGTGAGGAATACAATGCTCTTTTCGATGTAGATAAGACAACATAGTTCCAGTCCCACAACCCAAATCAAGAACATTTTTTCCATCTAATTTGAGAGACTTACGTTCTACAGTCTCTTGAGCCATATTTTCAAGATCTGAAGTGTCTAACTTTAGCCATACGGCTCCGTTACCAGTTAGAAGATTACGAAGAGAATACAAATTCATTAATACTGTTATATGAAGAAAATTCTTAATTCTGGTAAACATTACAGGTCAAACTCCATGCCCTCATACCCTATTTCCCAACCCATATTTTCAACTTTCTGATATTCTTCCGAACTTGGATAATGAAGTGGATTAGTATGATTTAAATGAATGAATACAACTCTTGGTTCGCCTTCTTTTCGTTCTTCAAGTAAGTCGATAGTTTCGCTTACAGGAGGGTGTGGTACTCTTGCTTGAGCTCTGTTTTTCAATTCATCTGCATTCCAAAAAGTACCATCCAATAGAACTATATCAACATTTAATGAAATAAACCAATCCTTAGGATTATCATAACCAACAAATTCTAATGTTTCTTCCCAACTATCATGATCTGGTAAGAAAAGTAAATTGTTATTTTTTCCTTTGAAGAGAAGTGCATGAGTATCGAAATCTTTAGCTCTATGAGGAACCTTTACGGGAATGACATTATCAGAAAAGTATTTAGCAAAAGTTATGTTACCCCTTACTACAAGTTTCTTCCATATCGGATGTTTCATGATATAATCAACTATAGATTCTGAGCATCTAAGCTTTATATTTTTAGAATTCAAAGCCTCTTTACCTAGCTGACCTAATCCTTCTATATGTCCTAAATGAGCATGAGTTAACCAAATTTCAGATAAATCTGGATTATTTACCATTCCTAATTGATTGGCAAGACTCTTAGTAGTTTCAACAATACCAAATTCTTCACCATGCAATCCAAGAGATACTGGATTTCTTACTAAATTCGGATCTTTTCTAGCATCTTCACAGCATTCTTCTGTACAGCCAATCTGAGGCCTTCCTGCATCTTGTGCATTACCTAGTAAAGTTATTTTATTGTACATTTTGAAGCTCTTTTCTAAGCCATTCGCGCGGTAAGGCCCTACCAAGTCCTTCTTCAGTTCTTTCAGGATGCCATTGAACTGCAAACCAAGGCAATGTTTCATGCTTCACGGCCTCAATCATTCCATCTGAAGATTCTGACATAACTTGGAGACCTTTACCTAATTTTCTGATACCTTGATGATGATGACTTGTAACTTCAAATTCTTTTCCCTCCATTTTGGTCCAATGCGGGACATCCCCAATAGGAGCTTCACCACCTTCACCATCTCTATGAAACTCACCATCGAAACCACCTTGTCCAATATCGGACCATAATGTACCTCCAAAGAAAACATTCATCACTTGTAAACCTCGGCAAATACCTAGAACTGGCATATTACGTTCCTTAGCTTTTCCAAGTAAGTCTAATTCCAATTCATCTCTATCGTCTTTAACTCCGCTAATAGGTAAATCTTCTGTTTGACTGCCATAAGCTTCACTTTTAATGCCCATATCACCGCCACCTGACAAAACTAAAACATTATAATTATTCAAATCTTCAGGAGAGCTTATTCTCTTAGGATTGCCTTCGGCTTCATTAATAAATTTAGCGTAACGAGAGAAATATCTCTCATGACCTAAAGTTAAAGCCGTTAAATTCATTATTTTATCAATAAAACAGTCCTAAATATTACTTTAGAAAACTTCTAAGAACATTGAATATGACAATACAAACATTACCAAAGCAATCAAAACATCTAAAGTTTGCCATGCCTTACGAGAAGTCATAAGGGGCGATAAAAGTCGAGCACCAAAAGCTAATGAAAAGAAAAAAATTATGCTTGCCAGACTTGCGCCTGCACTAAATTGAATAGTGTTATCAAAACGTATTGAAACTGTCCCAATCAACAATAACGTATCTATGTAAACATGAGGATTAAGCCATGTCAGAGCGGCACAATTTGTTAAGGCTAATTTAACATCAGGAACATCTGAAGATGTAGCTTCAAGATAACTGTCTGCAAGATAAGCCCCTCTTAGCCTGAGAAAACCATAACCTGCTAACCATATACCTCCAATCATAAACATGTAATTAGATAACCAAAATATCTCTGAGATTATAGAACCAAAACCAAAAACTCCAATATTTATAAGAATTATATCTGAAACTGCACAAAAAACTGCAACTGGAAATACATGTTGACGTAAAAGTCCCTGACGTAAAACAAATGCATTTTGAGGACCTATAGCAATTATTAATGATAAACTAAGAAAAAAACCCGATATAAAGGCTAAATTCAAGACTCACTTTCGATTGAAACCCACTTTTCTTGACCTGTTTTAGGATCTATAATCTTCTTAACTGCTTGTCCTTTGATAAAAGCCTTGAAATCTTTTGCCA
>JAAZXP010000024.1 GCA_014240055.1 Methanobacteriota archaeon
TTCATCATTTGTTTTAACTAAAGCTGCTTTAGCAAAATCATCGTGCTCAAAATTAAAAATCCCTTCATTTGACCATCCATGCTCATCATCTCCTATTAGTCTTCGTTCTGGGTCTGTTGAAAGAGTAGTCTTTCCAGTTCCACTAAGGCCAAAGAATAAAGCAGAATCATTATTTAAGCCAATGTTTGCTGAACAATGCATAGGCATTACACCTTCTAAAGGAAGATAAAAATTAAGTGCAGAGAATATGGATTTTTTAATTTCTCCACCATATTCAGTACCTCCTATGATTGCCATTTTCTTTTTTAGATTTAAAATAATGAATACCTTAGAATTCAATCCAAGTTCTTTCCAATTTTCGATATCAGTAGAATGAGCATTTAGAATCGTAAAATCAGGTTTAAAGTCCTCGAGTTCTTCTTTTTCAGGTCTTAAAAACATATTATGAGAGAAATGCCCTTGCCAAGATTTAAGAGTAATAACTCTTAAAGGAAGTTGGTATCTTTTATCAGCTCCAGCAAAGCCATCAAATATGAATAATTCTTTCTGATTCATTTCTTTTTTAACAGCTTCTTCAAGTAAATCAAAGGATTTTTCACTAAGAGGTTGATTAATTTCACCCCAATCTACCAAATCTTTAGTTTCTTCAGTTTTAACAATAAAACGATCCTTAGGTGATCTACCAGTATATATTCCAGTATTGACAATAACGGTACCATTATCTGATAATCGCCCTTCTTTACGATTCAGTTCTTGCTCTTTCCATTCTTCTTGGGAAAGATTGCAATGTATTGCTGAGGGAATAATTCCCATCTGCTTCAACTGCTGAATCATATAGGGCTGGAAACAAAACTGTATTTATAATTGCGGGATGCCTCTATCTTTTTTTGAATCTTTTAATTGACGTGCTATGGATTAAATAAATTGTAAACAAGCTCTTAACTAAGCGTATTTTCTAAGCTCTACTCCGACTAAACATTCTTTGGGTAAAAAGCTAATATTAATGGCGCTATGAGCCTCTTAGTAAAGAATGAGTTTAGATGGAAATCCCCGAGAGAAAATCAACCAAGGGCCGGTGGTCTAGGGGTTATGACGTCGCCCTTACAAGGCGAAGATCGGCGGTTCGATTCCGCCCCGGCCCACCATTCTCGCCGTAAGCAAAAAATGCTAGGTCAGAATTTTTTAATTGATAATAATATAGCTAAGAAAATAGTTGAAGTATCTTCTATTGAGCCTGATGAAAAAATTTTGGAAATAGGCCCTGGAAGGGGCGCTCTTACTGAATTATTGATAGAAAAAGGCAATCTTTTAGCTGTTGAAAAAGACAAATGGTTAGCTGTAGTATTAAAACAAAAATATGGCAAGCTTGCTCAGATTATTGAGGATGATATTCTCAAATTTGACATTCCTAAGATTGATGTTATTGTAGCTAATTTACCCTATTCGATTTCTTCACCCATCTTATTTAGATTATTCAATTATGAATGGAAACGGGCAATTTTAATGTTCCAAGAAGAATTTGCTAACCGTCTTGTGGCTAAACCAGGTTCTAAAGTTTATGGAAGATTATCAATAATGGCAAATCATTTTGTAAAAACTAAAAAGCTTTTTCGAGTATCAAAAACAGCATTTCAACCACAGCCAAAAATACATTCACAAGTGGTTCACTTAATACGCCGAGAACCAGACTATAAGTTAGATGATTTTGATACTTTTGAGCGTGTTGTGCGGTCAATGTTCACGCACAGACGAAAGAAAATCCGTAATTGCTTAAAGCTTGATTTTCCTGATTTGGATTTAGATGACCTAGAGAATATGAACGAAAGAGCTGAAGTTTTGGAACCAAAAGAAATTGCAGTTTTGTCTAATAAGATATATTCTAGGCTTTCAAAATAGACTCTTTAGTAAGAGCATATCCATTATACTGGCTTTAACTTTCAAATCCCCAGACATGTATGCTTTTATTGGAGAGGATTCTTTTGCCATAAGAGCCAATATTACTTCAGAAGATGCAGTAACTACCAAATCAGCAGTAGTATCTTCAGTTTCTTTAAAACTCTCTATTTTTAAATTATCTAATTTAGTTGAATAATTTTCTCCATCAGATATGCAAATACATATTGTTCTATTTTTCCCTTCAATTTTTTTAGAAAACGTTGGTTCATCATTTATTCTAGAGTTAAATTCTCGAACTTTTTCTTCAAGCTTTGTTACTACTTTATTTGTCATTATTTACACCAAAATCGTTAAGCGTTTTTACAGGACGTATTCTTTCCAAAGTTTTCCAACTTTTCCGCGTTCCTGTAGGCCACTTGTTATTATCAGAATAAAAGCTCTTCAAAAACTTAATTGTTCTTTCATCGGAAGGATATCCACTTCCAAAATCTCCGATTTCATCTTTAAGTTTACGTATTTCATTTTCTCTTGTTTCTTTTGCAATGATGGAAGCTGCAGCCACAACCAATATTTTCGCATCAGCTTTATGCATAGAGATTATGTCAGTATCTTTTTGATTTGTCAGTCCAGATTTAATTTGTAATCCAAAACGTTGTTCATTAACATCTGCAGCATCAACATAAGCTACGTTCGGATTTAATTTAGATATTAGATTCGTGAAAGCCTCACGATTTAAATCATTCAATTTATTTTTTTTGCGATATTCATCTACTATTTGAGGTTCTATTATTTCTACTGCAAAAATAAATTTTTCTTTTATAATTTCAGCTAATTCTTTTCTCTTTGTTTTTGTTAATAATTTTGAATCACGGATACCTAAATTTTCTATTTCTTTAGCATTATCAACAACGACTGCTGCCACAACTAATGGCCCCATCACAGGTCCTTTTCCAGCTTCATCCACTCCACAGATCATGTTTCGAGTACCAAATTTGCCCATTTACGAGCCATGAAGTAAATCGCTGCGCTTTCAGGTAAATCCACTACACTATTAGGTTCGAGTTTGACAATTCCATCTCCCATAGTTACTGGATGATTGACTATCGATCTTACTTTAACTAAATCTTGTCCAAAAGCAGTAGCCTCTTTCATAGGGTCGAATGTTTCTAATTTAGCTGAATTCATTACAGTTACTTTTAGTCCAGAGCCTCCATGTAATGAACCTGGCAGTCGTATTAGCCGGTGTATATCTCCAGTAACTGGTTCATCAGGATGAATTGCAGTTTCTTTTAATGCAATTCGAACCAATCTTTTTTTAGGAGATTTAGGCATTTTATTGAAAATTTCTTCATTAGTATTTTTTGTATTGAATGCTATGTTTTTTAATCCTAATTTTTTCATAGAGTTTTCTCTTTCCTCTTTACTCAAATCTCTCAAATTATCTAATGTTCGGTGTATATGCCTAGTAATAATTCCTTGCCATCCTTTTGATTCTTTCTTTGGAAGTTTTTCTACTCCTATATTTTTTCTTTCCACACCTCTACCCCTAATTGGATATTCTTTTGTGTATCCTGCATCAATTAAAATTTTGTTTAAATCTAAGCCTTTTCCAGTAAGATAGTCTGCTATTTCTCTTCTAGCACCAGAGGGTAGTGTAAGTACATCTGGTGTTCTTACATGAACATGGTATCCTCTTCCGCCACTGAAGGTTATTAGTAAATCATTTTCATTTAATCCAAAATCACCTAGTAAAACATCGACAACTAATCTATATGTCTGTTCTCTAATATAATCCATGAGCTTAGAAAAGGTAATATTGCCTTTTTTTACATCTTCCATTTCAGGCAGGTGATCTGCATCTAAATCAAAGATTAGATCAGCTCCCATCCATTCCTTGTCAATCATTGTGTTTTTTCCAGGGTCTTTGTAATAGGCAACAGAATGATAGCTGTGGGCTGGAGCAACTCGAATCAGATATTTTTTGACATCTTTTATACTTCTAAATTTTTGATGCCTGTTCATAATTCCACCTTCCCAGCTAAGAAATCCCCATTCTCTAGCAGTGAATCTAGGTGGTAAGGTAATATCTGCAGTACGGTAATACTCCTGAAATTTTTCTTTCAAAAAATCTCGAGTTTTAATGGGTTCTATATCTTTTAGAAAGCTCATCCTATTACATTATACCAAGATTTTTTAGCGCCCATTATTCCTTGGCTAAACCATCCATTTCTCAGTTTTTGAGTTATTGTATATTCCCATGGTTTCCGTGGTAATTTTTCAGAAAATTTTTGGAGTAATTCTTTTATTTTTAAGCTATCTTCTCCACGTACTTCGACATATGTTATATTTCCAGAATTAGGTCTCTCTTCCCATATGTCTATAGTAGTAGAAATATTGGCTATTATATATCTATAAACCATTGCAGTCCTCTCTAGGGCAATCACAATTGCAACACTACTATATGAGCGGTGCACATTTTTTCTTTCATAAGTATAATTTAGTTCGTCTAATAAACTTCTCATTGCTGTAGCAGTAGATTTAGATTCAAAGCAAACTGGTAATTTTACCAATGGATTTCTCCACCAATTGCGGGATAACCAATTTCTAATTCTTCTAAGATACGTGGATGAATTTCCCCGTATTTCAAGATATAATTTTCATTTTTTATCTGAACGCTGCGGCCAGAGATAAAGATGGGATCATCACAATCTTCATTATCTCCCAAAATTCCTAAACGTTGAGATATTATTTCTGCAGTAGATTTTGCATTTGAAAACGTTGATTTAGTTGCCAATTCTATCCAAGCAAGTGATTTATGGTTGCTATGTTCCTTTACAATATCTCCAAATTCAAAAACTCTTTGAGGTAGTTCTCTATGTTTGTTATTTTTCAAAAGTTCTAATAAGTTTGGTAAAATACTAGAACGTAACATATGGTAGTCTTCAGTAACCGGATTAGAAACTGTAGCTTCATTATCATTTTCTCTCTCCGTTATTTCATGGAGCATTTTTGATGATGTTAGTGTAAGAGTGACTACTTCTTGGAAACCAATACCTAACATAGTTTCTCTACAATTATCTCCTAATTTTCTAGACTCTAATGCCCTTCCAAAGGTAACTTCTTTAGGCAATTGTTCAGGTAAGTTATCATATCCTAAACCAATAGCAACTTCTTCAAGTAAATCAACAGGATGAAGTATGTCTGCTCTGTATGCCGGAACCTTGACGTACCATGTACCATCTTGCAAGTCTGGTTCCATAGCACATTTCCTGAAAGCTTTAAAAATAGCAAAATTTTCAGGATCATATCCTAATAATTTAATCAAATAATCATTCCCTATTTTATGGATTTTTGGCTCCATGTTAGGTACAATTATTTTTTCGGAAGGATATCTTATTTCTAGTTGTTCTATGTCTCCACCTCTTTCAACTAAAGCTGCAGTTACAATGTTTAGACATGCTTCAACAGCTTCTCTGTCTAATCCTGTAACGTCTATCAATACATCCGTTGTACTCTCAGTAATGGTGGTTAATGCACCGTTAATGATAGGTGGCATTGATGCAACTTCATCAACAGAATCAATAATCAGTGGATACTTATCAAATTGAGTTAAAAGATGTGCATATTCAATCCCTTTAGGATGCTCTTTAAGAATTTCTTCAGGTGTCATTTCATAATCTTTTTGAAGAGGAACAAATGCAGGTTCATGTGGTGAACATGTAGTATAGTGAAAAGGTGCTTTAAGTTTAGCTAAATCGTGAATGCCAATTGATACTTTACTTCTTTTACGGCCTAATGTAACATGTAATTTTTCTTGAAGCTCCATTAAACATTTAATTGAGGTATTATCTAATTCAATACCTCTCACGATACCTCCTAAAACTTCAGGTCTAATATCCAAGACCTCTTTAGATACAGTCATATGTGTTGAAGGTTTTTTAGTAATGTAATCGACTAATCCTAATTGTTGTTCTGAAAAAGCTCTTATAGCTCTTGCAACGCCTTCGGTAGATAGTAAATCCGGTCTGTCTGGAAAAAATTCAACTACGGCTTGTTCTTCACCAATCTCATCCGGATCTGATCCGATTAGAGGTATTATTTTCGAAAAATCATCGGAACTAATCGGCTCTTTGAGCATTCGATTGAGGTCATTAAATTGGATGTTGATTACTGGCATCTTAAACCCTTAATTAACGCCATTATAAGCCAATATCTCGACAATTACAATATTACTACTTGTTACGCCTTCTTTCACGCTTTCTACGGCGCATCTTCTTCTTACGCCATTTCCATCGTTGTTTTCCGGCTTTTTTCCAAACGCGAGAGCTTCTCTTCATTATTAGGTTGGTCGCACTCGCACACTGTATATAAAATCAGACCTCTTCAATAATCTAGGATATTAGTGCCTGGATTTTCTATTTTTTCCTTAACTTTTTTGATTAGTTCAGGAAGATTAGAGTGTTCTGAGGTCTTTACCCAAATTCTAACCTTTTTTATTTTGATTGTATAATCGCATTTTATACACTTTTTACTTTTTTGTTTGAGATTTATTCCGCAGACATTTTTGCATTTGGGGCAAGAAATAACTCCTAACACATGGTTCGTATTACATCTAAGTAAATAGAATTTTCATTAGAAAGTATTATGATGGTGCATCTAATCGCATATCAATGAAATATCCGGAATTTCCAGACGATGTCATCTACACTCCCATCAACGAAATATTAAGTGGACAGGTAAAAGATAATGTCAAATTAAGAGGATGGATATATCGAACACGTTCTTCAGGTAAGCTTGCTTTTGTAGTTATTAGGGATTCAACTGGCATAATTCAATGTACAGTATCTAAGAATAATGTTGAGAGTCTAGATTTTGAGAATGCAGGTAAAGCTCTAGTTGAATCTTCAGTAGTTTTAGATGGCTTAGTAGTTGCCGATGACAGGGCACCAGGGGGTTTTGAGATAAGAGCCACCAGCTTCAACATAGTTCACTTTGCGGAAACATTTCCAATAACAAAGGATCAGAGTGATGAGCATCTTTTGAACAATCGCCATTTATGGTTACGCAGCCGAAATATGGTTTCTGCTCTTAAGATTCGTTCAACTGTATTCAAAGCTTTTAGAGATTATTGGCAAAGATTGGATTACACAGAGATACAGTCTCCAAGTTTTACAACATCTGCATGCGAAGGAGGTTCAACGTTGTTCAACGTTCATTATGATGATGAAACAGAGAAATCAGGCCAGAAGTTCTACGCACACCTAAGTCAGTCTTGGCAATTGTATGCAGAAGCTTCTATGTTCGGTTTAGAAAATATATTCACAGTAGCTCCTTCTTTTAGGGCGGAAAAATCACGTACACGTCGCCATTTAACTGAGTTTTGGCATGCCGAAGTTGAAGCAGCATGGACGCATAATCATCAGATGATGGATTTAGAAGAAGGAATGATAGTCTATATTATTAAGAAAGTTTTGGAGAAGAATAGACCTGAGTTAGAACAATTGGGTCGTGATGTTTCAATTCTTGAAAACATTAAGGCACCCTTTGATAAAATGAAATATGAAGAAGTTATTGAAAAGTTAAATTCGATGGGCTTTGATTTAGCATGGGGTGATGATTTTGGATACAAAGAAGAAAAAGCCCTTACCCAAGACTTGCGTTCACCATTGTATATAACAAATTTCCCGCGAGAAAAAGGATTTTATCATAGACCAGATCCTGAAGATCCTCGTTCTTTGGTTTGTCATGATCTTTTGGCTCCGGAAGGATATGGCGAGATTATTGGAGGTGGGGAAAGGGTGTGGTCACCTGATGAATTAACAGAACGTATTCTTGAAGAAAATTTGGAACCTGAATCATATGGTTGGTACTTGGATATACGCAAATTTGGTAGCGTTCCACATTCAGGTTTCGGCCTTGGATTGGACAGAACAGTTAGTTGGATATGCGGATCAGACCACATTAAACACGTGATTCCATTCCCTCGTACAATGAGAAGAACGACTCCTTAATTACTTTTTAAGTCTTTTAATCAATGCTGCCTTTTTACCCGATAGAGAAAGACCTTTTTCTTTTAATTCCACTTTCAATTGGGCGACAGTCATTGATTCATAATCTTTTTCCTTAGTATCTGGTTTTCTAGGCTCGTTGTCTTCGGAATCTGGGATTCCATCTCCATCGATATCTCCCTTGCCATCTTCTTCCATTGGTCCTTCCACTTTATCATCAGAAGGGCCTACTCCACCAAATTTTTCTAGAGAACGGCCAGCTCTTCTGCGAACGTGAGGGTCGTTATCCGCAAGTCCTTTTACTAAGGCCTCACGAGCTTCATTAGATCCTGCAAACCTAGCTAAGCCTTTTGCAGCTTGCCATCGAGTATATTTGTCATTGTCTTCCATTCCTAAAATTAAATAGGGTAAAACAGACATACGTCCAGTTCTACCAATTGCGTCCATTACAGTTCTTCTAGCAAAGAAGTCACCATCTTTGAGACCTTCATTAATGAGTGGTTCAAGTCCCATTTCAGTCATGCCTTGAAATAAGTCCATTGCAGCTTTATTAACAAAAGAAGCACTACTGCCTGCATCAGATTTACCATAGAGTTGAATCCACCTGACAAGTTCTGCAGATATTGCCCTTTCATGTGCCGGTAGCATTCCTTTAAGGCTATTCAATGCCTCATTTCTAGTCATAAAACGTTCATTACCTAAATCAACGACTAAGTCTTCTATTTTGCCAGACATTCCACTACTTTCTTTAGAGTCACTATCCATGGTTCTCGACCAACTACCTACTAACACTATTTAATATTTAAACATCCCGCATAGGGATATTACAGTTCATGGTCACAAAGATAATATCACATAGGGGCCGCACATCAAAAAATAGTGAAGATAATACGCTTAAAGCCGTTAATGATGCAATCAATTTGAAAATAGATATGGTCGAAGTCGACATTAGGCGGACGAAAGATTTTCAGATTGTTTGTTTTCATGATCCTTTACTGAACGGTGTAGCACTGAAAGATATGAATTATTCGCAGATAATTGATATTAATCCAAATATACCTACATTAGAACAAGTTCTTTCTCTATCCAAAGATAAGATTGAAATAGATGTAGAATTTAAAGAGTATGGATATGAAAGAGAGGTAATACCTATGATATTAAATTATTTTGAGTATGAGTGCTTTATCGTTAAGTCATTTAATCTGGATGTTGTTAAGAAGGTTAAAGAAATAGATAAAAAAGTTAAAGTCGGCATGCTTCTTGGTTCTGAAATTAGTTTTAGTCAACTTCTCGAAGTTGTTTATGAGTCCTTATTTCTATATAGATTTAAGGAAAGCGGTGCTGATTTTATATCTCCATATTATAAACTTTATGAGGCTGGATGGATTAATAGATTCGTAAGTGAAGGTATTCCAATACAGGTGTGGACTGTTAATGACCAAGACTTATTGAAGACGCTTATTCATCAAGATGTAGATTCAGTAGTAACAGACACTCCTGAAATAGCACAGAAAATTAGGGAATTTATCTAGAATGTTGGAATTAAATAAAATAGAAGAATTTGCTCCATTATGTTTGTCTTGTCTTGGTAGAGCTTTTGGAAAGGTAGGTTTTGGATTGGACAACCGTGAGAGAGGCTTAGAAATCCTTAATCAGTTGGAAATTAAGGAAGGCTCTAATTTACAAGAAAGATTGATAGCACAGGAGATAGATTGTAGTCTTTGTGATGGCTTAATTTCGGAAATTTCTAACTTTAGAGACTTAGTTATAGATTCATTTTCAGATTTTTCAATTTCAAGTTTTAAGATAGGTACTGTTGTCGATAAAGATATTCTTAGTAGAGAGATTGAATTTCAATTACAGTTTGGAGAAAATACAGGTGAAGCTCTCAAATCTCAATTAAACCGAGAAATAGGTATTAGTGTTTACAAAAAATTAGGAATTGAAGCAAAGATGGATAATCCTGATGCGGTGGCCATAATTGATACTGGATATGATATTGTAAATCTAGAGATAAAATCCTTATTCATTGAAGGTAATTATAACAAATATGATCGAACAGTTCCACAAACAAGATGGCCCTGTCATAGTTGCAGAGGGGTTGGTTGTGCTAAATGTAATAATACTGGCCAATTATATCCCGATTCGGTTCAGTCTTTGATTGCTCACCCTTTTACGATTGAGAGTTCTTGCAGTGAGGATTTGTTCCACGGAATGGGTCGTGAGGACATAGATGCTGCAATGCTTGGAGATGGGCGTCCTTTTGTTTTAGAACTTCGTATGCCTAAAAATAGAGATTTGGATCTTCAAAAAATAGGAAAGAAAGTTAATGTAGATAATAAAGATAGAGTTCAGGCTTCGGAATTGAAATTTGTACCGAGATCTAGGGTTGCAGAATTAAAAAATACAGTTTGTGACAAAACTTATAGAGTAGATGTTTCAATTTCAGATGAAATTTCAATCGAAAGCCTTAAGAAAGGTGCGCAGAGGTTGTCGAGCACAGTTATCGAACAACGGACACCCACACGTGTTTCACACCGTCGAGCTGATCTGGTCCGCCCCCGTCTGGTTAACAGCGTAGATGTAGTCTCGTTTGTTGATGGAATGGCCGAACTGGTGATTAGAGCTCAGCACGGTACTTACATACGTGAGCTTGTCAGTGGAGATGACGGACGAACAGTCCCTAGTCTTGCGTCGTTGATTGATGCTAAATGCAAGGTTGAAGTTTTGGACGTCCTTAACTTACATCTTCAAGAAAAAGAGGAAAAAAATGACTAAAAGATCCCAAGGTTTGAGAAGTGGTTCACGCCACAAGCTATCTCGCCCAGCAAGAGAGCGAGGCTTATCTCCGATTACGCGTTCACTGCAAACATTTAATGACGGAGATACCGTCAATGTAGTAATTGATCCTTCGTATCACAAAGGGCAACCTCATCATCGTTTTCATGGATTGACTGGTAAAGTTACCGGAAATCAGGGCAAAGCATATGTGGTCCGCACTCGTGTGGGCAATATGGAAAAGGACTTAATAGTCCGTCCAGAGCATTTAAGAAAGGCAAAATAAGGAGTTAAAATGGAAATCGAATCACAACCTAATCCAGTCCCACTAGGAGACGTAAAGGAATTATTAGAGAAAGAATTAAGCATCCGTGAAAATAAATTAAGATGTATTGAATGTGGTAATTTTCAAGCAGTTCCAGAGATTGAACCTGTTGTTGAAAAGCCATCAGAAGAAGATGGTGAAGAATCTGAAGCTCCAGTAGGTCCGACCTGTGATTCCTGCGGTTCTACAAGATTAAATTTGATTGAGCAAATACAATATGAACATAAATTAGCTTTGGATCATGTTCGTTTAGTATCGCAGAGTCCACCTAAACAATCTAAGGAAATAATGGATAAAGTTATTGAGCTAGAGCATGTTGATGATTACTATGCTGCAAAAATTGCAGATATTTTACCAATGCATCCTGATGATGTACGTTCTATTTTTGCCCGTGAGCGTTTCTCATTAGGCAAAGAAGAAATAGAGTCTATAATTAGTGCAGTCAAGGAGACTACGGGTGCATGATTTATGGAAGATTACGCGTATGTTTTAGATGTATTACCTGATGGAAGGCCAGATAGTAAAAGACGATTTCGTAGAGAACCAGTAGTTTACGGTTTAGGTATTGAAGAATTTAAGATATTCGATATGGAGCCTGTAACTGGAGCTGCAATAAATATTGGAGATCGCTGCTATATAGGAAAAGAAACCGAAGAGCGAACTCAAATAGACCATGTCAGAGCTCGGGTAAACTTTGTTGAATTAACTCATACTGCACAATCTGAGCTAGCTTTTGTTTTAGATGAAGTTGTCAAAGAAAATGAAGAAAAATTTATACAATTTTACAATAATGCAGGCCCTATCTCTAGGAGATACCATTCACTTGAATTAATTCCTGGATTGGGTAAAAAAACAATGAACTTAATAGTCAATAATAGGCCATATACTACATTTAAAGAAATGGAAGAGAAGATACCTAATTTTAGAAATCCGGAAAAATACATTTCTCAGAGAATCGAAAACGAGATTAGGGAAACTGATCAAAAATATAGATTATTTGTTAGATAATTATACTGCATAAGTGTACTGTATTGCCCCTGCAATTCTCATTCTAACATCAGCATCCCCTGATAATGAAATTTCAAAGGTCCAGTTACCGCTTGAACCACCTACAGTTCCCATTTCGCTCATAGTTGTTCCTGGGCTTAATGTTTCAACCAAAATATCAGTTTCTAAATGATCTTTTAACACCAGTTCACCGCTTCCTGAACTTCCTATATCTGCGTCTAAGAAATAAATGATGTAATCCCAATCACCATATCTTTCATGGCCTTCATTGATGAATATAGTGTCATATACACTTACGTCAGGTCCAGTGAATTCTTCATCATACAAATCACCACCTCTGCAGAAATATGAGTTACCTGTGAAACCCTTACCATAGTTTGCTAGTTTCATTGCTAAGACAGTCTCACCGTTAGAATCAATAAAAGTAAAATTTGACAACCATCTTGCTTCACTATCAAATGTATAGTCTAACCGTGCCCCATCCGAACTAGTGGCGACTATGTGTGCTATATTTTCATCTATGTCTTTAACTATTGCATTAAATTGTTCTTTATCATATAATCCGAAGCTCCATCCTTTATCCTTTTCTAATGGGAAATCTAATAGTGTCTGCGGTATATTCTTTTCATATATTGCAAAATCAGACATTTGAACACGTCCTATAGCTGGATTGTGATTTAGAACGGCATGCCTTTTTGCATCCTCTAGTGAACCTGTGCCAATGTAATAGTCGGTATCGTCATCATCGATAGAGACAACCATTGTAGTGGAAATTTCTAGCCCTGATGCTTTAATGCTGTACTCCCAAAAATCTCCTTTCGTCCAAGTTGGTGACGTAATTGTAATTGTATTTTCATCATTTGAAAATAAACCATTGCCTAAGCACCCGCTAAATGCCATTCCTAGCAAAATGGTGACAAATGCAATAGAGAATACCTTTTTCATATATTATTCTAAAAAGAGGAGATAATTATAGTTCACTGTGCCCTTTTAAACTTAAATATTTTCTGGCCTCAGAAACGGTATAAAAAGATCCAGTGACAAGCGTTTTCATTTTTTTAGCATCTTTCATGGCCTCTTTTACATTGTCATATTCCGAACAGCAATATTGCATACTCCTAGCTATTTCACTTAATTTCTTTGCTGAAATGGCTCTCTCAGTTGGCAGGTCGCACGCCATTAAGTTTATTTTTTTTGGTAACATTTTAACCATGTCTTTTATATTTTTATCTTCTAATATTCCTATAATTATGTTTTCATATTCCCTATCTTTTTTCATCGAATATTGGATAGCTTGCTCATTGTGTGCAACATCAAGTGTAAAGTTTTCATACTTTTCAAATCTACCAGATACTGGTATTATTTCAATAGATGATTTAATTTTCAATTTTTGGAGAGTAAGTTCTATCCATATATCACTGTTTTTTCCATAGTCTATACTTTCACATTCTGGTATGTATTTGTGATATTCCTTCTCCCAACCAGTTATCAATACTGATTCTTCTTTTACAATTTTAGATTTTGTTGTTGCAATTTCTTCAAGAGTATTTCCTAAGTAATCAACATGATCAATTCCCAGCGTTGTTAATATGGCAATTTTGGCATTTCCTATATTGACAGCATCCCATTCACCACCTAGCCCAATTTCCATTATGGCATAATCTACTTTTTTATCATTGAAATAATAATAAGCTAGTGCAGTCAATATTTCGAAGTATGTGGCACCTATATCGTGTTTTTGATTAATATGCTTTAACTTAAATATGATTTCAGTAAATTCTTCCATGCTTATCATTTCGTTTCCGAGCTTTACTCTCTCTCTTATAGTGTGTAAGTGAGGTGATGTGAAACACCCCGTTTTTACTCCGGTCTTATTTAGATTATAGTTAAGATTATGACAAGTACTGCCCTTAGCATTTGTACCTCCTACCATTATTATTTTTAGTTTATCTTGTGGATCGTCTAGAATATTCATCAATTTTGTAATACGATCTAGTCCTGGAATTATCTTATTTAGGTTTAAAGAATCTAGCCATTCAATGGCTTCATAGTATTTTTTTTCACGACGATTCATATTTAAATAATCACTCTATAGATTCCCATTCCACAGTATCGGGAGTTAATATTCCCTGATCATTCAAAACATTCCTAAAAGTATCTGGAGAAACTCCTGCAATTTCAGCTCCTTTTGTTAAAGTGGCTTTTCCTTTTTTGTATATTTCTACTGCCGAGGCATATCGGAGGTGATTCTTCTTTTCCATCAAAAAACGTAGGGCTTCTTTTACTACATCTGAACGGCTGCTATAGTGTCCTGAGTCGACGAGAGCTTCGATTTGAAGTAGTAAGATAGGTGGTAGCGAATATGAACTGCTCATGTAGCAACTATTAGCAACTATTATTAATAATTATTCACTAAGCTTTATAACCTGCGCTCGGGTGAAAAGTTCTGGAAATAGCAATGAGCTTAAACCAAACTAATTGGCTAGCAATCGCCTTGACCTTCGTCTTGGCCGGTTTATTTTTTGTTTTGATATCAGGTGGTGCTGAAGCTGTAGATTATAAGCACCAAATATCATTATCTCCCTCAACGCAGGAAGGGGAGCCTGAAGAAACATTAACATATACTGTAACAATCGAAAATCAAGGTACTAATGATGATACCTACAATTTAGGTATAGCTTCAACAATACCTACTGGTTGGTCAATGTATGTCTTACCAGCTCAGATTAGTATAAATGATGATACTTCTGGTACTGTAACACTGTATGTTGAAATTGGAAACAGAACCAATGCTGTTGGAGGGGTTACTAAACAATTTTCAGTTTATTGTCAATCAGCTGGTGAAGCCAGTAATAATGAAACAACTGCAGGAAGCGCTAAAGTAAAGAAAATATATGGGACTTCGCTAACTACTGGTGTAAGTGAAATCAGTGTAGATCCAAATACTGCTGCAACTTTCTCGATTACTGTCAAGAATGATAAAGGCAATACCGAGGATACAATTACTTTTTCACAAACATCTACAGGTACTGATGCTTGGTCATTTACGTTACCTGGCTCAATTAGTCTAGATCCGGATGAATCTTCAACAGTCTCCTTTAGTATAACTCCAGATATCGAAGCTCTTGCAGGTTTAAAGAGTATCAATTTCTTTGCCAATTCTGAAGATGATGAAACATCTTATTCAATTTCAGTTACAGTTCGGGTTAATCAATTACCTGCACTTGAGGTTTCTAAAGTAGGTTCTAGTGCTCAAGACATTGAAGCTGGTAAGCGCGTTTACTATTCCTTTTTGGTAACTAACAAAGGTAATGCAGTGGATAGTTTTGATATTGCAGTGATAAGTGATGGTATACCAGATGGCTGGGAAGCTTCATTAGATAATGATGAAATAAGCAGTCTTGGTGTCGATCAAAGCATTAATTTGACTGATGTTTTAGTTGTTAAAGCACCTAATAGTGCTGCAGCAGACGTTGTTGCAACTATTCAAGTTAAAGTAACTTCACAAGAGAATGCTTCAGTTTCAAAAACATTTACTTCACGTTCAACAGTCTTACAAAAATATGATCCAAAGATAACAATTGTTGGTGGAGATACCCAATCAGCTAATCCTGATGTTGAAGTAACATATAACTTAAAAGTTGAAAACCAAGGGAACGGAGAAGATGAAATCACATTATCTTTGACGGGGTCTAACTCAACTTGGGGTACTTTAGGAGAGTCCTCATTTACACTTGCAGCAGGTGCAAATGCAACAACTACATTAAGAGTTACAGCTCCTGAGGACACGACTGCGCAAAATGGATATAAAATAACTATCAGGGCTACAGCAGAAGATGCTACTACCCAGAAGAATCGAGATGTTTTCCTTAATGTTAATCAAGTTTATGAAGTATCAGTTTCAGTATCTGGTGATACTACACAATCAGGCGACCCTGGAGACACATTAAGTTATTCAATTTCAGTTAAGAATAAAGGTAATTCAGATGATACAATTGCTCTAAGTCTTGAAGGTGATAAGGCTAGCTGGGCTTCTATAGTTGAGGATTTAGATTTAGAAAAGGGAGAAACTAAGGTAGTTAATTTGACAGTTAATATCGATGAAGATGCAGTTGTTGGTGACAATATAATAACTGTTAATGGAAGTTCAGAAGATTCTGCGTCTGCTTACGATACTAGTTCAGTGACTACTTCAGTTAATAAACAGTACAAAGTTGATCTTATAGTATCCTCTAAATCTGGAGATCCTGGAGCTGAATTAATCTATCCTATGAGAGTCCAGAATAAGGGAACTGGTACTGATTCATTCAAACTTTTGATAAATGATTATCCTGCAAATTGGATTGTTCAATTAGAATCTGAATATGTTGAAGAAGTAGCAGCAGGTGGCGAACAAACAGTCAATGTAACTATTACGATTCCTTCTGGGGAACAAAATGAGGCATTTACCACAAATATAACCGCATCATCTC
>JAAZXP010000025.1 GCA_014240055.1 Methanobacteriota archaeon
TGCTAAGTCTAAGGCCTGAATTCCATTGGCGCCTTCCCATATTGGTGCAATACGAACATCACGAGAAAACTGTTCCATGCCGAATTCCTTGATGTATCCATGACCACCGTGGATTTGTAGCATATCATAACTAATTTCAACACCATAATCCGTTAAAATAGATTTTATTATTGGAGTCATTAATTCTACTAAATCATTATTCTCTTTACGAACTTTTTCATCAGGATCTTTATCAGATTTATCAATCGCTAAGGCTGTCCAACAGGACAACATGCGACCAGCGTCAATCAAAGCTTTCGATCTTAAAAGCATACGTCTAACGTCTGGATGTACTATCAAAGGATCAGCTTCTTCATCAGGATTTCTAGGGCCTTTCAGATCTCTACCTTGCAACCTATCTTTGGCATATGCCAAGCCATTTTGGTAAGATATTTCAGATATTCCAAGACCTTGTAAACCTACTGAAATTCTTTCATGATTCATCATAGAAAACATTGCTGAAAGTCCTTTATGAGGTTCTCCAACCAAATATCCGGTTGCATTTTCAAAATTAAGAACACAAGTAGCTGAACCGTGGACTCCCATCTTTTCTTCAATGGACATGCATCTGACTCCGTTTCTATCTCCTAAACTTTTATCATCCTTAACTAAAAATTTAGGAACTAAAAAGAGACTAATTCCTTTCACACCTTTAGGTGCATTCGGAAGTTTGGCTAATACTAAATGGATTATATTTTCAGCTAAATCATGCTCTCCTGCTGAAATAAAAATTTTCTCTCCATTAATTGAAAATTTACTATCTCCGTCTGGGTCAGCCTTTGTACGAATCAATCCTAAATCAGTTCCACAATGTGCCTCTGTTAAGCACATAGTTCCAAACCATCGGCCAGATAGAAATTCAGGAAGATAAGCCTCTTTTAATTCCTCACTACCGTGATTATTAATGCAATGATATGCGCCTTTGGTAAGGCCCATATATATCCCTAAAGACATATTGGTAGAACAAGATATTTCATCTGAAAAAACACTAATAGGAGTTGGAAATTCCATACCTCCGTATTTTTGATGTCCAAATAAGGAAGTTAAGCCAGCTTCGATCACAATGTCAGAAGCTTTTTTCATACTAGGTGGCAAGGTTACATTTCCATTTTCAAATTTGGCTCCTATCTCATCTCCATCTCTGTTCGATGAAAGCCATACCTCTTCTGAAAGAGTTGAAAATTGGTCTGCAATCATCTCTACAGTCTCCCATGTAGCCTCTTCAAAACCTTCATAGCCTTCAATTTCTTTTTCAAAATCTAAAACTTCTCTCAAGATAAATTCATACTCTCTTTTTGGTGCTTTATATTGTACCATAATTAATTCCTCAAAGGTTTCCCAGTAGTAAGCATGGATTCTATCCTGTCCATCGTTTTTTCAGTTTTCATTAGAGCCATAATCCCTTCTCTTTCCATTTCTAAAATTTTATCATCTGAGACCAACTCAGTAGGATCTGTATCTCCTCCAGTTAAAATATAGGCCAAGTAATCAGTCACAGTCACGTCATGAGGTGTCGCATGACCTGCCTTGACTAAATCTTTGACGGCAAGGTCCAAAGTAGCTTTACCTGAAGGCCCAGGTAAATTATGCTCTTTAGGTAACGGTGCTTTATAATTTTCAACCAAACTTAGACACTTCTCTTTAGCATCATGCAATAAACGAGATCTGTTCATAGTAATACCATCATCTAAATTTAGAAATTTTAATGATTTAGCTTCCTGTGCACTTGAAGCTACTTTAGCAGTTCCTACATTTTCAAATATTTTTACAATAGATGCCATAGGGCCCTTCGGTAGATTTGAATCGCCATTCCACCTAGTAATCATTTCTTTACAACCACCCCAAGCTGGAACTAAACCTACGCCTACTTCTACTAAGCCAATATAGCTCTCAGAATGGGCTTGAATGGAATCACAAGCCAATAAAACCTCACAACCACCTCCTATTGCCAATCCAGAGGACGCTCCAACAACTGGAAAGTTTCCATGCTTCAACATCATGAAAGCCATTTGACCTCCAAAAACAAATTTCTCAGCCTCATCCCAAGCTCCAACATTAGCTACGAAACTCGATAAACCCAAATTGGCCCCTGCTGAAAAATTAGAACCATCATTGCCAATTACTAAACCTTTGAAATTACCGTTTTCACAAATTGTTGAAGCTTCATTCAAAACTTCCATTATCTGTGGGTCCATAGCATTCATTTTACTGTGAAATTCAGCCAAAAGTATTCCATCACCCATATTCCATAAACTTGCTGAGGAATTTTTGAAGAGTGATTTTTGGCCTCTCTTGATCTCTTTTACTGACAGATAGCCTTCCACCTTTTCTATATTGCTATACTTTCCGTTAACATTAAAATATGAACTAACTTTGCCGTCATCCTTATAGAAATTGTTTTTACCAACTTTCATTAGTAATTCTGGAACCTCAAGCCCATCCTCAATAATTTTAGCAGAAAACCAGGAAGGTCCCAATTCATCTAGCATTTGGAATGGGCCTTTTTTCCAAAGAAAACCATTCTTCATCGCATTATCTACATTAACTATATTTTGTGTAATTTCAGGAACTAATGAGGCTGCATATCTAAGTGTTTTAGAAAGAACTTTCCAAGCATACTTGCCTCCTTTATCATCAAACTCAACTAATGCACGAAGTCCTTTCCTTGCAATTTTAATACTATCTAAATTTGATTTTATTGAAGTATAATATTCACCTGTCTTTAAACTTCGACTTTCCTTGATACGAATTCCAGAACTATTATTAATACGATAAAAACCTCCTTTACCCTTACGTCCTGTATATCCTGCTGACACCATTTCTTTCAACAATATATCAATTCCGAGCTGTGATTGCTCTTTGACTCCTAAATTGTAGTCGTCATTCACAGGTAAATTATTAGATAAACTTTCAGTTACATGCGGAATTAAATCCAACCCCACAACATCACCTAATGCAAATACTCCCGTTTTAGGAGCCCCTATTGGTCTCCCCATAATGGCATCAGCCTCATCAACGGTAAGATCTGCTTTGAAAGCTTCAACCATTGCAGTAAGTGACCAAAACATTCCAATTCGATTACCAATAAAACCAGGAGTATCATTACATATTACTACTTCTTTCCCTAATTTAATATCACAAAAATCAGTAATCGTTTTTAATTTCTCACTGTCTACCTGTTTACTGGATACAATCTCTAATAATCTCAAATATCTTGGGGGATTGAAAAAATGAGTTATAAAAAAATCCTTCCTGAAACTCTTTGGCATACCGTCGACTAATTGGCTTCTAGGTATAGTCGAAGTATTCGAAGTGACAATCGAAGATTTTTTACGGTATTCTTCAATTTTCTTAAAAACTTCATGCTTTATTTCTAACTTTTCAATAACTACTTCAATTATTAAATCGGAGTCTGCCATTAAATCTAAATGATCTTCTAAATTACCGGCAGTTATTAACTTTGCATTATCTCGATGCATTAATTGTGAAGGGCTGCCAAGTTTTACTGGTTTTAACATCCGAGAAATTGCTGATTGAGAAATAGTATTTCGATTTACGGCATCTTTAGGGACTATGTCTAGTAAATTTACAGGAATACCTGCATTTGCAACTTGAGCTGCAATGCCACTCCCCATCAGACCAGCTCCGATGACTGTAACTTTCTCTATTGCCATTCTAATATGCTCTCTCAAGTACTGTAGCACAACCTTGACCACCGCCGACACACATTGTTGAAAGTGCATACCGTCCACCCTCAGTTTGCAACAAAGAAGCTGCTTTACCAGTAATTCTCGAACCGCTAGCTCCTAATGGATGCCCTAGAGCTATAGCTCCACCGTGAATATTTAACTTGGACATATCTATACCTAATTCTTTGACACAAGCTAAACTTTGAGCTGCAAAAGCTTCATTCATTTCTATAATATCTATGTCTTTAAGATCTAAGCCAGCTCTTTTCAAAGCCTTCATAGAAGATATTACAGGGCCAATCCCCATTACCTCGGGGCTACATCCTGAAATTGCCATTCCTCGTATATATGCCATAATATTCAAATTATTAGATTTTGCATAATCTTCTGAACAAACTACCACTGCTGAAGCTCCATCTGTTAACGGTGATGAGGTACCGGCAGTTACTACTCCTTCTTTATCGAAAGCTGGTTTTAATCCAGCCATAGATTCTAAGCTAGTTTCAGGACGAATACAACCATCCACTTTTACACCATCTACCGAAACTATTTCATCATCTAATTTACCCTTATTCTGAGCTTCAAAAGCCTTTTGATGACTCAAAAGAGACATCTCTTCTTGTTCTAGACGAGAAATGGAATGCTTCTTAGCTAAATTCTCGGCAGTATGACCCATCCCTATGTAAGCATTAATATCAATCAAACTAGGGTTTAACATGGGATTAAAACCAGGCATTGGAACTCTAGTCATAGATTCCACTCCACCTGCAATAAACAAATCACCAGAACCTGACATTATGGAACTTGCAGCTTGGTGTATAGCTTGCATTGAAGATGCACAAAATCGGTTAACTGTAACTCCGCCAGTACTCATAGGTAAACCAGATAGAAATACCACATTTCTAGCTAAATTCATACCTTGTTCGCCTTCAGGAAAAGCACAACCCAATATCAAATCTTCTACGTCATCTGCATTAATACCTGATTTTTTAATTAATCCTTTTATTACGTTTCCAGCTAAATCATCAGGCCTTACTTTTCTTAATTCACCTTTATTGGCTGGCGTAAAAGCTGAACGTGCATAACCACATATTACTACATTCCCCATTGGAATATACATCACTATTACTATATAAAACTAATTAATTTTATTAGATTTATGAAACATTTATATACCTACACTTTAAATTGATTGCATGGATAGGCTCTCCCAAACCGAAAAATTAGCTTCAGAAAAGCAAATTCGAATCTTAAAACAATTAGGATTAAGTGAAGATGAAGCAAAAATATACCATGTCTTACTAGTATCAAAAGAATCAACTGTTGGTAAAATAAGCAGATCAATAAACTTTTCAAGAGCCAAGATATATGGTATAATTGACAATCTACTTTCGGAGGGTATTGTTCTGGAAGGAAATAAACATCCAAAAACTTACACACCAGTAGACCCTTCACAAATTTCAGAAAGGAAACTGAGAGAAGTTGAAGAAGCATCAAAATCAGTCCAATCAGAATTGACTCCACTATACCAATCTAGACCTATTGACTATTTGGAAACGGTCACTGTAAAAGATATGGAGATATTCTCACAAGTTATTTCAATGTGTGAAAGAGCAGATTCTTCTATAGATTTAATAGCCTCTATTTTACCTTCAGAAATGCCACGAAATGTTTGCCGGGCTTTTTCAGATGCTAGTTCCAGAGGAGTTACAGTAAGAATGCTGTTCCCGAAAAAAGACAATAATCTAGATTTATCACGTCTAAAAGGTTTCTTTGAAGTTCGTTTAACAAATTCCATGCCTGCTGCAGGAATTATACTAGTTGATGAAAAAGAATTTTGTGTTGGAGGTCTAGACGTTCCTGATTCAGTAAATACTTTGCTAGGAATGTGGATGAATCAAGCCGAGCTTGCAAGCTTAGCAAAATTAATATTCAATAATATATATGATAATTCTGAAATATATGATAACTAAGTCATACCAAAAAGATAATCATCTAATCCCATGTATTTCGCAATTAAAAGAGAAACAAGCATACCCATTAATCTGTAAAACCCAAACCTAAGAATTAGCCTTGAAAAAAAGCCAAGAGCTGTTACATTATCCTTTGGTTCCGCATCAGCATTTGCGAATGGATCCTTATCTGTGACATCAATACGAGTCATAAACAACTAATTTAAGTGTTGATTAAAGTATTATGTCTAGGACATAGTAATATTAATTAGTCTTAGATTCAAATGATATGAGTTCACACCCCACTAACGAACCTGTACTCAATTATGAACCTAGCAGTAAGCATAAATCTGATTTAAAGAATGAGATAGACAAGCAATTAAAAGAAATTCTTGAAATTCCATGTATAGTTAATGGAAGAGAAGTGTACACAAATAATACAGTTGTACAAGTTGTACCTCATAATCATAAACATATCTTAGCAAATGTCCATTTAGCCGGTAAAAAAGAGATAAAAGAAGCATGTGAATCTGCAGTAAACGCTCAGACTGATTGGATTGCTCTTGGCATGGAGAAAAGAGCTCAGATTTTCGAGAAATGTGCTGAGTTACTTGCTAATGAATGGAGAATGAAAATAAATGCAGCTACAATGTTAAACCAAAGTAAAACTGCTTTTCAGGCTGAAGTTGATGCTGCATGTGAACTAATCGACTTTTGGAGATTTAATGCACATTACGCAAGAGAATTTCACGACCAATTACAACCTTTAGTATCTCCAGAAGGGACACTCAATACCACCGAAATAAGGCCATTGGAAGGATTTATTCTTGCAATTACACCATTTAATTTTACGAGTATAGCAGCTAATCTTCCTAGTGCCCCTGCACTAGTAGGATGTACTGCAATATGGAAACCAAGTAGAAATTCTTACTATTCTAATTATCTATTAATGCAACTAATGATGGAAGCTGGCTTACCAAATGGAGTGATTAATTTTTTACCTGGATCTGGTGCTGAAATAACTGAAACTGCACTGGCAAATCCTGATTTCGCAGGTATTCACTTTACTGGCTCAACAAATGTATTCCAAGGAATATGGCAGAGAGTAGCACAAGCTTTACCTTCACTAAAAGGGTATCCACGCATAGTTGGAGAAACGGGTGGAAAAGATTTCGTAGTTGCACACCCAGATTGTGACCAAAGAGGGCTTACTATAGCACTTCTAAGAGGGGCTTTTGAATATCAAGGACAAAAATGTTCAGCTGCAAGTAGAGCGTATATTCCAAACTCAGTATGGGATGGAATAGAAAATGACCTAATCTCTGAAATAAATAAAATTAAAATTGGAGACTGTAATGACTTTACGAATTTTATGACTGCAGTAATTGATGAAAAAGCTTTCAATAAAATAACAGAGTACATAGAAAGAGCCAAAAATAATACTGAGTGTAGTATTGTAGTTGGCGGAGGGAGTGATAATAGTAAAGGATGGTTTATTGAACCAACCATCATTCTTGCTAAAAACCCAGATTCAGAGACAATGGTCGAAGAGATTTTTGGACCTGTGTTAACTGTTTATACCTATCAAGATGAAGATTTTGATAAAATCTTAGATATTTGTGATAAAGCTTCACCATATGCTCTTACTGGATCTATCTTTTCAAGTAATGAAGAAAATATTCAAAAAGCATATGATAGGCTAAGATTCACGGCAGGTAATTTCTATATCAATGATAAGCCAACAGGAGCTGTAGTAGCTCAACAACCATTTGGAGGAGCTAGAGCATCGGGAACTAACGACAAAGCAGGAGGTCCACTCAACTTACTTAGATGGATTTCCCCAAGATCTGTAAAACGTAATAACCTAAAGATTCATGAGTGGGAATATCCATTCATGGATGAAAGTTAAGCTTTTCTTTCTAAAGAGTTACTGAAAAAAATTACAAGCCGAGACTGATACTCAACAGAATATTCCCAAACGGCATCTACATGGGCACTATCTTCAACAATCCATAAAGTGACATTAGCGTCAGCTTCAACTGCTTTAGCATGAAATATTTTTGAATGCTCATTAGAAATACGAACATCACTGTCGCCATGAACTAAGTACATTGGTCTGTCTCCTGCATTAGAAGCTGCATCTAATGGAACTCTATCTTCTAAATCTACTCCAACTAGACGTTGACCCATTGTAATTGCAGGAGAGGAAAGAACTCTAGGAAATCCTAATCTTTCTAATTCATTACCTACTAATAACGGAAAGTCAATAATGGGACTATCTAACCACATGGATGCAATATTAGATTCGTCAAAAGCCAGTGTTGTTGCCAAAGCATAGGTAGAAATACTAAAAACACCAATCGAAGAAGGTGAATAATTTTTAGCCTCTTGTAACCAATCATAAGCTCCAAGAACATCCAAATACTCTTTCTGTCCTAGATAAAAATAATCAGATACCACTTCACTGTGTCCATGATTGCGCAAATCAATCATAAATGTGTTTATCCCATTCTTAGACAAATATGAAGCTGAAAGCAGAATTTCTGGTTTACATTTTCCATTCTCATATCCACCATGCACCAATAAAACTACAGGAGCCGTTTCATTAACCTCAACATACCACCCTTCCAAATTTATTCCATCTCTACTAGTAAAATCTATGACTTCATAGGATTCAAATTGCCAAGGTTGTGCATCAAAATTTTTACGCATCGATATTCGCTGATCTGAATCTTCCCAAGGTTCAAATGATTGCCAATCATCATCTACTGTCCAATTTGTTGGAGTATTAAATTCCCAAATACCACAACCATGAGGTACTGTTAAGGCCTGTTTAGCTATAATATGGCCCAAGCCAAACCAGACAATAAGACCTATTTGACAAAAAACGACTAGCGCAACAAGAAACTTGAGCTTGCCCCTTGCCCCTGGTGTAAATACAATTCTCTTATAACCACTAGATAGTAGGCTGTGCCTATCTGCTGGATTCTTTTCTTCTTCCGACATTCTGTTAAGATTTAATCTTCAGAAGAATCCTCATCTTCAGGAACTGCTGCAACACTTGTATCTGAATCTGATTCGGTAACCTCTTTATCATCTGAAACATTATCTTCTTCTGGTTCTTCTGTTACTGATGAAGTCTCTTCTAGAGATTCTGTAGAGCCTCCGCTCATCGAATTCATTGCACCACCATTTTGATAATATACATAGAAACCAGCTGCCAAAGAAATGATAGAAGTTCCAATAAGTATTGAAGGCAAGGTCTTTGTTCCTAAGTTGTAGCTACTTACTTTGTCTTGCTCAGCTTCAATTTGACCAGCAACTGTTTTGTCAGTATATGCACCATTAAGAGTTAAAACTGAAACTTCATACCCTTGGTAATACTGTGCTAATGCTTGCCTTTTAGCTGATGAAGAAGCTTCATCAATTGACTCTTGCGTATAATTAGCTACTATATCCCTCAAAGTAACGCCACCTAAACCAGGAATTGGCAGAGGTACTTTTATTTGAATATCATATTTCTGATTCAATATAGTGCCAGTAACTGGATCAATCCAGACATCTTCATAATAATCCATATCTAAACCTCCAACATTTGAATTATACAAGGCACCTGAGTTACCCGAAATGCCACTTTCATTAGCTCTGAAATGGTAAGCAAGACTTCCGTTGACATCTGTCTCTTCTATGAATGTGTAATTTTGCATGTGAAGACCATACATTGCGTTAGGCCAAGAGGCGTTTTCTGCAGGAACCCAGCATTCCTTTGAAACCACACTAATAGTAGTACATGTTGGTGAGAAGAAATTAAAACCATCTCCGCCTTCTGTAGTATTAGTAGCGACTCCATCAACATAAGTTATTGTACCATTAACATATTGAAGATTCTTTCGATTCACATCATAAGTGACATTAACTAATTCTTGAGTATAATCATCAGAATCTGAAGAGTCCCAACATCCTTCTGAACTCTGGGTACCATAATCTACATCCAAAGCTGTTCCGTTATCATCATATTTAACTTCAAAAGTTCGAAGATAACCAAGAACATTTATGTGACTCTCTGTTGAATTCTCTTTAATCACACAACCTGCCCTAAGTCCAGTTGCATTGTAATAGTTTGTTTGGAAAGAAAATGTGTTCAAATTCCCGATACGGCCTTCATAGTATGTTGTAAAATTAAAATTATCTTCTAAATACACTAAAGTTGGTACCTGCATGTAAACTGTAACGTTGTAAACTCTATCAATTACACCACCTAACTCAGCACCTACTATCTGTTCAGATTTATAAGAAAACCACATTGGAGCAACTCCTGGAGCCCCTAAGGAATTATAGCCCTCAAAAGTGGTTTGTAATAACTCTAGGTCGCTTCCTTCACCTGGTGTAAATACCATTCTCTCATCATCACCAGATTGGGCGGTACAGGTCATCACTTCAACATCATTCAAAGTCCTTTTATCTGCGCATGTAAAATTGTCTGTGTAGGCACTATTCACTGGATTTGGAAACTCATAAGTCTTACCTGTTTCAGGAAGATTTGTAGGAGTCCAAGCACCTTGTTTACCATCAACTTCATAGTTCTTTCTATTCAGAGAGGATGGAGTCTCACTAGTATCGGATATAGTACCTAACCATTCACCATCGCCATCAATACCATTTTGAGTAAGACTGAAATTTTGTGTAAGAATTGTGTAATCATCACCATCTGGTTTACCAACTACATTAAGTGTAGCACCACCGCCAACTTTGGCCTTAGTTGGATCATATGAACCATTGCCAACATTATCTACGAAAACACCAGTTCCATTATCTGGATCTAAATCAAATGTTTGAATATCTCCTTCAAAATAAAAATCTGCATCGAAATCATTCGGTGCAAGGAGTCCATTAGGAACCATCACTCCCATAACATATGCAGAGATAAGTAGAAAAACTGCTCCTGAGGCGACTAGTGCCTGTGCTGTCCATTCTGGTAGGTTCATGTTGCTCATGATTTTGCTCCCATTACCGGGCAATGGTTATTGTTTCATACTATGAAACACAAAACTAATCAAAAAAATTGTATATAACCTTTGTTGTTACAATATTAATTACTTTTCTGAAGCTAAATCTTCCAACTTTGTAATAAACAATTTAACTTCTTCTACACTCCAATCTACATAAAACTCCCCGAGTGTTGACCAAGCTTCAGGATCTTCGTCAGCCATACGATACAAATCAACTAAAGTTGCTTGAATCTTACCTTCATCATAGTTTTTTGAATAGTCAATTAATCTCTGCTCGACTTTATTTTGATCAACATTATAACTTGTATTAATATCTAAATCACTAAATTCTAAGTAATCTCCAAGCAATGTTTGTGGAACATACAATATGTACATACCCGAAAGAAACACTGCAAATTGAAACAATAAATATCCTTCAGAAGCATAACCAAAGGTAAACCAGCCTTCTTCTTCTAGATACATTTTCGAATAATAATAATAACTAATAAAAGTAAATATGAAAAAAGAAGGTACAGTGATTAACCAATCTGTCAAGCTAATTGACCTATCTGCTTCTGGAACTTGACCTATTATATTGTATCTTAATCCATAAATTTCTAAAATCATCCAATACATCAAAAATATAGCTAAGAAAATTAGAATTAAACTAACTATAAACCAAACATAGCCCTGATCAAACATTATAAAAAGAATTATAGTTCCAAAAGCTGTTAGCCAGTAAACACCAATCAACCAAACACCATGTGTCCAGATTTTATAAAATAATTGTTGCAGACTGATAAGACACAATATACCTGATAATAACCAAATAGGAGTAGATATCAAATGAAACTCAATGCCAAATAAAGGCAATGATACCATTCTACCAATTCCAGACTCAACATATCCACAAAAAAGTGATATCGTAAACGTTAAAGCTGAGGAAACTAAGAGCAATGAATCCTCTGTTGAACGCTCCATGTTAAACTGCCTCCCTAGTAGACCCATCTTACAATTAGTTTGAAAGTTACTACAAAAAGATTATGCGTGCCCTAATTTCACTCTTTTTCCATAGCTTGCTTGATTAAATCACCCATGGTTAAGGACTAACCAGAAGATTTAGAACTACTAATTTCTACGGCTTCTACTTTCTCAGTTAGCTTAATTTTCAAGAAGTTTTCCAATTTTTTAGTAAGCTTTTCGTTAGGACTCATATTGCCAGCCTCCACGGAAGTCAAAATAGATTTTTTCTCTGAAATCTTACTAGCAAGAGTTGCGTGGTCCAGATTCATTTTTTCCCGAGCCTTGCGCACAACGCTCCCTAAATTTCCAATTAAAACATCATCGCTTTCCATTTCTTTGTATCTCGTTTTTTGTTGACGTTTTTCTAATGTCTGAGCTACAAATGCTCGATGCCCTATAGATTCTCTATACGTTGGTTCCTTTCCTAAACCTGCGCAGTTACTGCATAACTGTAAGACTGAACCTGAAATTTTTCTTGGTTCAATAGCTTCCGATTCGGCTCCACACATTTCACAAATCATTTAAATCACAAAATGATATATATCTAAGCCAATTAAATGTTTAGTGATTATAAGTGGCACCACAAGAAAGTGAAGGTGACGTTTCTGCACCCGAGAAAGGCGAGGACTGGAATAAATGGCTCATAGAAGAAACTGAACGGTTTGAAGCTGAAAAAAGGCAACTGGAGACTGATGTCTCTCGAATGAAAAGAGAAAACGCTCATTTAAAGGGTGAATTAGCGAGACTTAGAGCTCCACCACAAGTAATTGGAACCGTTACAGATGTACTGGATGATGGTCGCGTTAGCATTAAATCAAGTAGTGGACCTGATTTTGTGGTTCACATCTCTGAGGGTATAGACAAAGAAAATCTGGATGTTGGGGAGAGAGTAGCCCTACATAGACAAACACTAGCTGTCCTAGAGACATTACCGTCAACTAAAGATCCATTGGTAATGGGTGCTGAAGTTGAAAGCAAACCAACTGAAACTTACAAAGATATTGGTGGACTTGTAGAAGAGTTGGACGAATTAAGAAGTACTGTTGAACTTCCAATGCTTTATCCTGAAAGATTTGCAAAGGTAGGCATTGAACCACCTAAAGGGGTCTTACTTGTTGGCCAACCTGGAACTGGTAAAACATTGATGGCTAAGGCGGTAGCTAATGCTACAAATGCTACATTTATACGATTAATTGGAAGTGAATTAGTTCAAAAATACATTGGAGAAGGTGCAAGACTGGTTAGAGAACTATTCCAATTGGCCCAAGAAAAAGCTCCAAGCATTATTTTCATTGATGAATTGGATGCTGTTGGGGCTAAAAGAATGGATGTCGGAACTACTGGCGATAGAGAAGTTCAAAGAACATTAATGCAACTACTAGGTGAATTAGATGGTTTTACTCCGCGGGGAAAAGTATCTATCATGGCAGCTTCCAACAGACCCGATATATTGGATGAAGCCTTACTAAGACCTGGCCGATTTGATAGAATAATAAAAATACCTCTACCAGAAGAAGAGGCCAGATTAAAAATTATTAAAATACATGCTAGTAATATGTCCATTCAGAAAGGTGTAAATTATAAAAAATTGTCAGAAGACACCGAAGGTTTGTCAGGAGCCGATCTTAGAGCCCTCTGTGTAGAGGCTGGAATGAATGCAATTAATGATAAAAGATCTAAAGTTAATGCAAAAGACTTTACGAAAGCTCTAGAGAAAGTACTAAATCGCCTAAATGATGCTGAAATCTCAGAACCTGAAGGCGGACTATACTATTGATAAAAAATAAATCAAAAATAAATGCAGCCAAG
The DNA here is from genome assembly GCA_014240055.1 of Methanobacteriota archaeon. Taxonomy (GTDB): domain Archaea; phylum Thermoplasmatota; class Poseidoniia; order MGIII; family CG-Epi1; genus CG-Epi1. Next base: position 13,501 of record JAAZXP010000025.1, read on the forward strand.
GAAGCCATTAAACTTGTTAAAAATGGAATGGTTGTCGGTCTAGGAACTGGATCTACAGCTAAAATTGCAATAGACTTGCTGGCAGAAAAATTATCAAATGAATTTAAAATTAGGGGAATGGCTACTTCAATTGCTACCGAAGAACAAGCAAAAAATTTAGGAATAGAATTAGTTGAAATAGATAAATATGAAACTATTGACATTGCTATTGATGGTGCTGACGAAGTTTCACCAGATAAAAACTTGATTAAGGGATTAGGTGGAGCTCTTTTACGAGAAAAAAAAGTTGAAATTAAAGCAAAAAAACTAATTATTATCGTAGATGAAACTAAAATGGTTGAAGTTCTAGGTAAAGGCCCTCTACCTGTAGAAGTTAGCATTGAGAATTACGAAATAACTGAAATTATGATTAAAAAATTGGGATGTGAACTAGAATTAAGAATTGAAAAAGACAATGAACCCTTCATCACAGATAATGGCAATTACATATTCCATCTAAAGTTCAAAGATGGAATTACAGATCCAAACTCATTAAACAAAAGCCTACTCAGTATTGAAAATGTAAAGGACACCGGATTATTCCTTAATATGGCTACAAAAATTATAGTTGGTAATGAAAAAAATATCCAAATAATCGAATAATTCTACTTACCGCGTTGTTCTTTTGCCTTTGCTCTTAGACCTTTATAATTACACTTACGGCACTTTACCGCCTTCCATGCATTGACTGCATTACATTGCATACAAATCTTCTTGTTGAACAATCGTGCTTCAGCTTCTGGAAAACGTGCCATGCGTGCGCCGTAGAGGACGTGGTTATAATGATTGTGGCAAAAATGAAAATACAAAAGATACAAATAAGCAACTTTACATGGCTTACTATGAATCTGAGGCCCAATAGGGCAAATCATGTCAGAGGTTTCTAACTCTTGAATAGGAACAATGACGTGTTTGAGAAATACGCAAATGTAGTGTTTTTCGACTCTAGAGGAGGAAAATAACCTAGTGACATTTTTAGCTGCATTTACTTCAATAAGTGATGATTTGAACAGTGAAGAACTAGAATGGGGAAGGATTTTGATCTTCCTATTCTTGGCATTAGGCATATCATTTCTGTGTTCTCTTCTTGAGGCAATAATCCTTTCTGTAACATGGTCACACATTGAAATATTAAAGAAAAATGAGAATAGTAGTGGTAATTTACTTAAAAATCTTAAAGATAATATTGATCAACCACTTGCTGCTATTTTGACATTAAATACAGTTTCCCACACCATTGGTGCAGCAGGAATTGGTTCTGAATTTCATAAACTAGGAAATGAATGGTTCACTGCCGCATCAATTATACTTACCATTTTAATTTTAGTATTCTCTGAGATAATACCAAAAACATTAGGTGCAATTTATTGGAAGAAAATGGCTCCAAGTTCTGCATACTTGCTTTTATTATTAATTAGAATTACATGGCCAATTGTAGTGGTTCTGAACTATTTTTCAAAACTAATTTCAGACGGAAATGAAGATCAAAAAGAAATGACAAGAGAAGAGATGATTGCTGTCGCTGAAATTGGAGAAACTCAAGGTGCGCTTGAAAAACAAGAAACTCAAGTCATTAAAAATCTGCTTACATTAGATAAAATCTTAGCTGAAGATGTAATGACACCTAGTACTGTTATGATGACTTTTCATAAATCAGACACTATAGAAAAAGTGATCCAAGAAAACTCTCCAATTCCCTTTTCTAGAATTCCCATTATTGATAATGATTTAGATGATATCATTGGAGTTGTTTACAGAAGTAAAATACTAGAGATGAGCAGCGATGGTAACTCTGAAGTTAAGATGGATGAAATCGCATCTAAACTGTCAACTGTAAGTCCTGAAGATTCAGTAGCTACTTTACTTGAAGAATTCCTTAAGAAAAGAGAACATGTTTTCTTAGTTGTAGATGAGTATGGCACCACACAAGGAATCATAACTCTAGAAGACGCCGTAGAAACCTTATTAGGTGCTGAAATCGTAGATGAGTCTGATTCTGTAGAGGATATGAGGCAACTAGCAAGAGAACTGTGGGAAAAACGACGTAAGCGTAAGAGATTAGTCTAATATTTCACTAGAATACCATTCTTTTATACGGTTTGAAGTCCATATCATACTTGGAAGAACAAATATAGCAATTATAATTGAATATAATATTGTTGCTGCAGTTATTATTCCAAAATTACTTACTAATGGCATTGGAGATAACAATAGAACTCCAAAACCACATATTGTTGTAAGACCTGAAATTAAAATTGCGGAACCTGTGAATTTGATAGTCGCCTCAATCGCTTGACTCTCACTCTTATGCTCAATCTCCTCTCTATACCTCTCAATAATGTGTATTGCATAGTCTATGCCTAAGCCTACTGTTAATGCAGTTACCATTACAGTTAAAACATTTAGAGTTATGTCAAAGGCCCACATTGTAGCCATTATCCAGGTTGTAGCCAAGATTGTAGGTAAAATAGCTATTAGTCCAAATTCAAGACTTCGATAAACTAAAGTTAAAACAATAGCTGCAAGAATAATCGAAACTAAAGTAGAACTCATTTGTGAAGTTTGTATTTCATTAACCGTAACACTCGTAAGAACATGACCACCAGTTATACTTACTTTATATTCTTCTGAAGATAAAGTAGAAGGGATATCACCTTCTAACTCAGATCTCATATACTCAAGTCCTTCATTATCTAGTTCATAATTGCTATTTGGACCAATGTATACTCTTACAACTGAAGAAGTATAATCCAAATCTCCCAATTCTAGTCTGATTGCCCCTCTGAGCGATTCATCAGCTCCG
>JAAZXP010000026.1:0-11187 GCA_014240055.1 Methanobacteriota archaeon
AATTTCGTAGACTCCGTTTCTGGAGTCATCTCGGAACGAAGCCGGAGGATGGTGTCTTTATCGGCTTGAACATATGAATCTGAATAATCGCCACTACCTACTGCTAAAGGATATGTAACAAAATCTCGTCTCCTTCTAGCTGCACGTATTGGCCTAGGTGGAAGTTTGACCTGAGGAGTAGGAATCTCTTCTGGAATTTCAGAAAGACCTAATGTAGAAGGAAGCGCAGTATAGAATTGAGGATCTTCTTTTTTAGGTTTTTTCCTAGCCCGCTTACGACGACGTTTACGTACTTTAGGATTAGACATTGAATAAAATAAAAGTCCCAAAATAATCATACATATGATTGCACCAATTGTAGTGGGTAAAATACCACCTGCAATTAAAAATATAACTAAAACAAAAGCGATGACTGCCCCTAAAGATTGTATAAGCAAGCTATTAGTCTGCTTAGATTTTTTGGGACGAGGGCGTCTTTTCCCCCTTTTTGGACCAGTTGCCATTGGTTATCTCCAAATTCACACAGTAGATGAGGTATAAGCATTTACCTGAGACAAGTCTTTTTGTAATGAAGCCTTACGCAATTAAATTATGGTTAAATATCAGAAATATTATTGGGAGATGAGTTTTAGTAGGCCAAAGATTAATGACTACTCATCAGAAAACAAAGAGGCACTTAAACATTCATGATTAAAATTGATTTTACAGACAAAGAACCTAATAATTTTGAAAGCGGAACAACTGCTGAAGATATTGTTAAGAATACATATGGCCGTAAATCTGGAGCTGTAGCTATTCTAATCGAAGGCATAGAATACGATCTTTCACATAAAGTAACTCAAAATTGTAAAATAAATCTCATCAAAGATGACTCTGAAGAAGGACTCTACATCCTAAGGCACTCTTGTGCTCACCTTTTAGCTCAAGCAGTTACTGAATTATTTCCAAATGCTAAACCAACAATTGGACCACCTGTAGATGATGGATTCTATTATGACTTTTCGATGGATCCTATTAATGATGATGATTTAAGAAAAATTGAAAAGAGAATGAGAGAACTGGTAAAGAAAAATATCAGTATCATAAAGGAAGAACATGATAATCCAACACTCAGAAAAATGTTTTCTAAAAATGAATTTAAGATAGAAATAATTGATGATAAAATCGGTAAAGATGTAGGCTCAACAGCATACAGACAAGGAGATTTTGTGGATTTATGTAAGGGACCTCACGTCTCCAGTACATCAAAATTACAATGGTTTAAACTTACGAGTACCAGTCAAGCATATTGGAGAGCTGATTCAAAACGTGACTCATTAGTTAGAATATATGGGATGTGTTATGCTAATAAAAAAGATTTAAAAGAAAGGGAGAAGCAAATCCGTGAAGCTGCTCTGAGAGATCACAAAAAGATAGGTAAGGAAATGGATCTCTACATGATAAATGAACTAATTGGCAAGGGATTACCCATATGGTTACCCAATGGTGAAATTTTAAAGAATCAAATTGAAAACTTTGCAAATGATACTGAAAAACTATATGGTTATGAAAAAGTAACAACCCCAGTACTTGCTAAGAAACAACTCTTTGAAGCTAGTGGACATCTTCCGCACTATGCTGAATCCATGTATCCTCCAATGGAAATGGACGATGGGACCTATTATCTAAAAGCCATGAACTGCCCTATGCATCATTTAATTTACCGTAATAAAAAACGCTCATATCGTGAATTACCTCTAAGAATCGCAGAATATGGAACTGTGTACAGAAATGAGCTTTCGGGTACCTTATCTGGCCTGCTTCGTGTAAGAATGCTCTCGATGAATGATGCACATATATATTGTACGCTAGATCAAATTGCACAGGAATTCGCACATAACATAAAGATGGTTCAAAATTATTATGAAACATTCGGATTTGACAACTACCATTTCCGATTATCATTATGGGATCCTGAAAATACAAATAAATACATTGATCAGCCGGAAAATTGGAAAACTTCTCAAGATCATCTTAGACAAATTTTAGACGATTTGGGTGTAAAATATGAAGAAAGTATAGGTGAAGCTGCATTCTATGGACCTAAAGTAGACATCCAATTCACAACACTATTGGGAAGAGAAGAATCAATGTCGACAATACAATTGGACTTTGCTGCTAAAGATAGATTTGGACTAACATTTATGGATGATTCAGGAACTGAAAATAGTGAAGTTTTTGTAATACATAGAGCCCCACTATCAACACATGAACGTTTTGTAGCATTCTTAACTGAAAATTGGGCCGGTAATTTCCCTACCTGGTTATCGCCAATACAAGTGCAATTAATTACCATTTCAGAAAAACATAATGAATATGCAGCAAAAGTTGAAAGACAATTAAAAGAATTAGAAATAAGAGTAAAATGTGATTACTCAGACCATACTATTGGCAAAAAAATAAGAATGCACCGTAAAATGAGGCCAGCATACATGGCAATCATCGGTGACGATGAAGTTAAAAATAATACAGTGTCTATAAGGGCTCGAAATGGAAATCAGGAAAATGGCATTTTAGTAGAAAAATTTCTTGGAAAAATAAAGGGCGAAATTACCTCTCGAAGTAAAACATTAGAAATCGCTTAAAAAAATAAAATGGCGCAGAGGGAGGGATTTGAACCCCCGAGGGAATTATCCCACCGGCTTTCAAGGCCGGCGCTATACCGGGCTAAGCGACCTCTGCCAAAAAAAAGATAGCCCATGCTAAATACAAGGGCTAAATTTGTTAAGATTCTTCTGGAATCTTACTTGCGGCCACGGGCCATAGGAGATCTTGCTACATTTCCACCTTTGTCTATGTAATAAAGAAATCCGTCTTCTCGAGTAACGCCTGCTGAAGCCACCATCTCTGGGCCTCCACCAGTCTTCTTTCCACCACGGGCCATTTTGGTCCGCCATACGTTACCGTCTTTTCCTAGATAATACAAATATCCAGAATCTTTGCTTACTCCTGTGTTAGCTACTACTTCAGCCATTAGTTATTCACCATGCTTACAGGAAGTAGACAGTATATATACTTAACCACTCTATCGTCGTGAAAAGTAAAAATAGACCAATAGTTAGATTTATAACGTCTACTTAGGAGTCTACTACATGGACATGGCCACAAATATCGCTGATTGGGACTGGATGAATTTTTTCGTTTCAATGCTAATCGTAGGAATTGGAGTAGCTCTATTAGCTACGGGGATTTTTACTTCATACTTTGGTGCAGGTAAATCTCAAAAAATTGGATTCGCACTCCTTTTTATTGGTGCTTTGGACTTAGCAATAGTTTATCTTTTCACTTTTGATGCAATGGAAGGTATTGAAAGTATATTTGATTCTGATTTATTTACGGACGCTCTTGTTTCCGGAGTTTCAGCGTTGACTGGAATGATTATTGGAATGTTTGCAATTTTATTCGTCCTAATGAAAGTAGATACTGTTGATGATTTAGAAGACCTGGATTTGGAAGATCTAGAAGACTTAGATTTAGATGAAGAATTGAAAAAATTAGAAGAAGAATTAAATCAAGCTGACGACTCAACGGAGGTCGAAGAATGATGGACATCGTAATTTCAATGGGCCTTACGGGAGTAATGCTCTCTATGTTAGGTATGGGATTACTAATCTCATACTATGGAAGTAGTAAAACAAGAAACGTTGGTTTCTTTTTCTTAGCAGTTGGAATTGGATTGGCATACTACATCACTTCTGTAGATGACAGTCTAGTACATTTTGGAAATGCTTTCATTGCATTTCTTGGTGGAATGCTAGGTGGAATCATCGGAATCGTTGTTTTCCTTGTAGCCATTATAAAATCATAAAATTACTGATATAATTCCAGCATTAGTCTAAAATAGAATAACTATTCGTAACAATTGTGAACTCGGACGACGATTTGTGGAATTCCGGAGCAAACTCGGAAATCACAGAAGATGATACTGAGGAAGATGACTCCTTGGACCTTTCATCCCCATCTCCCGAAACTAATGAAGATTTAAACTTAGATAACAAAGAAGATACTGTATCTGATGATTGGGCAATACCAGTTATTAAAAATAATGAAGGTATCAATATTAAAACAATTGGAGCAATTGGTGTAACAGTTATACTGCTCTTAACTGGAACATTATTCTTTTTATTTGCTGAACAAAATATTGTTATAAATGTACCTAATGAAAAATATGAAGAACAAATTGTATATGATATAGAAGGGGGCGTAAATTTTGAAAGTACTATTGACATCCCATTACCTTTAGGATTTATTGATAATGATGTTGTTATCAATGAACTAGACATTGCATTTACAGGTAAATTGACAGCTGGAATTAGGGCCCCTTCAATTCCAATAATAGATGGATATGGCAATGAAAAAACTGTTTTTAAAAAATATTTGGAACAAGATTTAGATGATATTGATGGATCTATAAAGCAAGAAGGAAAACCTGCAAATAATCTGGAAAATGCACAAATTATTACCTTTCAAAACCAATTTATTGACAATACTGCTTTAGAAATAATAAGAACAGATATTGAATCTAATGCTTCTTACTCGGATACGCTTACAGGAGATACCTGGTATTGGCAAGGATCAACAGATTGGGTTCCCCGTGATAGTGAACCTGGTCTACTGCCTCATGGCAATCTGTACATCGGCAATAGATTAGAAGAAGGGACTAAGGGAACAACAGAGGAAGGCGGCATTGAATTCAACTGGGAAGCCCTTAATGGTGGAAATGTAAAAGGAGAACAAACTGTACTTCTAAGAATAACCACAAACTATGCCTCTGAAATAATATTAGGGTATACATATCAATACCAATATACTTTTGACCTATATCTTTCTGAAAAAAGTAGCCTACCTCTCAAATTCAAGTTAAATCTAAACTCTGATGCAAGCTCTCCAAGTGGTAAATTATACTCCATTAATTTAGATTATAAAGGTACTGCATCATTAATCGACGGTGGTTATACTGAAGTGCCAACTACCTCATATAAGGATAGTTCAAAACAGATGACGGGTATATTTAGTGAATGGGAAAATGGAGCTCCAGCATTAGGAACTGGAAATTGTAACATAAATACAAATTTTTCTCTTGTAACGGGTATTCAAGAAGGAAGAGACAACCTTAATGAATTTGATAGTTATATTAAAGATCAAATTGCTAAAGAAGAAGAAGCATTTGTTATTGAAGCTAATTATACTGCTAAAAATCAAGGCAAATGGAATTTTACAATGGCACACAATAATGAACAAGCTCCCGATATTGACGGATGGGTGTTGGAATATGAAGGCTCTGAAGAAGAAAACATAACCTTTACTATTTCAGGAAATGAAACAACTGTCAATAATCCTATTCTTACAATGGAAGAGATTCCAACTCCCTTGACAGTATGCTCTGCTGAAGAAGTCATGACCGATTTCGAGGAAATCTCGAGTTGGGCAGTAGATGAACAACGAAATAATGTAGATTATGAAAAAGTTACGTTACTTTTAGGACAAAACTTAGTTTCTAAACAAAGTCTATCTTCTCCTACATCGGTTCTAAGTTTTGGAAGTCTTGATTTAATAAGTATTGTCGGAGATTTAAATAATGGAAATTTAAACTTAAATGATTATTCAAATAATATTGATGTAGATACTGCTGGCAGTTACGCCTATTTCTTAGATAAAAAAGGCTTGGATCAAAATGGAAATAATTATCAAAAAGTTGCTGGAGTCGATGCAAAAGACGGACTTGTTCTATTCAATATTCAGGCAATTAACACAACTTAAGCAATATAGTTAACATCAGGCTTATCAACAGAATCATTTGATTCTATATCTTTCAATTGATTAGTTATAGAATCTACCTGTTTAGCTCTTTCTTCTAAATCTTTAAGATTAACTTTTACACCTAATAATTTTTGGAGTGATTTTAAAACAATACTAGCTGATTTTGGATCTACCATATATCCACTAGTTTCACCCATTAAACAACCTCCATGCATTCCTTGTAATTTACCAAGACCAAGTAATAAACCTGAAGCTCCAACAATTCCAGCCCCCGGTTCACCATCTATGAATTCAACATTTGCCTTCTTAAACAATTTTACTACTTCCTTTGAAGTTGCAGCGCCCAATACCCTAGGTTCCGGGACTAGTTTACCAAGTCCATAGCCTCCTAACGTGTAAATTGTAGTAACGCCCATATCTTTGACAATTTCTATTAAATTCTGACAAAGATCATATTGACCTGAAGAATCCATTCCTTGATACTCACCAACTAAGAAAAGTAAATCTCTTCCTTCTTTATTTTTATAGTAATATAATTCGTTATTTACTAAATTTACAATTCCATCGTCATCAATCAATACTTGTGGAGGAAAATGTGATGAATATATTTCCATACATTTCTTCGCCTTTAACTCATCAATAAGGTGCATGGCAGCTAATTTACCAACATTACCAACACCTGGAAGACCTTCGAGGAGAATAGCATCCTCCAGCTTAACTTTATCGGTCCAAACAATCTCGCTAAAGGTCATTATTCCTTCCTAAGCATACGACGATACTTACCATATTTGTCTTGAGGGGAATAGCGAGGAGGCAATGGATTTATAGTTGGAATATTACACTTATTACAAATATCTAAAGTTGTAAAGGATTTACAAGTCTTACACTGAAAAATTAATGTTCGCATTAAGCCCTCTCAAAAGAACCTATGCCACCATCTTTCTTGAGTGCTTTGAGAACTAAATCAACTGCCAATTTCAACTCGTCTTCTGCCTGTTTATAATTAGGAGCTTTGATGGAGATACGATATGATGGTGAACCATTAGAAGATATTTTCATATGTGTATTCTCATTAACTGCAGAGGGTTGCATTAAGGCATTTTTAACTTTTTCAACACCATTAGAATCATGCGAAACTAAATCAAATTTACCACCTATTGAAACATAAGGTGGCGTAACATTATCAACTGCAATCTTAATGAAATTATCAACCCATTTTCCTTTCCATTCCTTCTTGAATAAAGCTTCATCCATCAAAGAACTTTCAAAAGCTGAATACATACTTCCATAAGCATCAACCATATCTGTTTTTATTTCCTCTACTAACTTTTCATGATCAATTTTGGACTGAGAAGAAACCAATTCCAATAATTTGGAAGCTCTTTGTTCATTTTTCCAATCTCTTATTTTTTCTTGTTTCCGATGTCCTGAAACTTGACGGACTGAGGCATCACTAATCTTGCTTCCTTCCTTAACTCTTGTTATCTTAGCGACAACCATTTGCCCTTCGCGAATAAAATCTCGAATATATTTTACCCAACCTGAAGCAACTTCAGAAATGTGCACAAAAGCTTTTCTTTCTGGAAATTCTAATAAATTTAATGTTGCTCCAAAATCTTTAACTTCAACAACTCGCCCTATTACGTATTCACCTTCGTCTGGAATGCCCTGAGGACTCACTCAAGTTCCTCGAGGATTTCTCCTAGAATCTTAGCTTTACCACCCGTTGGCAAGGCTATAGTTGAACCTGTAACTGGATCTGTAACTACTGTATCACATTTATCAAATATAACTACAGTATAATCACTGTCTGGGCTTTTAACTTTAAGAAATTTACTACGTGGACCTGCCATTTTTACTCCGTTAACTCAAACTTTTTTGCTCTGAAATTTTTCCTATGGTGAGCTTTACCTGTTTCGGTACATCTGTATCTCAAATATACTCTCTTAGTAGGCTTTTCTCTACCTTCTGGTTTTGGTCTTGGAAAACCTCCATAACCAGATGTAACTCTCCTGAAAAGTCTTTGACCTCTTGCTAATTCAGATGCTCGCTTCTTTTTTACTACTTCAACTTCATGAAGCGTATGCTTTTTTGCGAATGGACTATACATCTTGATTCTTCGTGGTAATTTCATACTATAGGCCTCTTCAGGAAACCGTCCGACTCAACGGGTTTAATAAAGCTATCCAGAATGATTACGTTATAGCTTTGAGATCTTTGTGTTTCATACCAAAGGTAGCTTGTAACAACGCAAGAGGAAGTTTAAACCAGAATGAACTTGTTGCTTTACCTTCATATTCACCTCTAGTAAGACTAGCTAACATGCCGTACATTGCAGGTGTACGACCTAAAGCAAAACCCATCCGCATAAAGAAAGAACGATATATCTTATGTTTGGTACTAGCTGCTCGATACATATCACGACTGTAGTGTGAACGCCAGTATTTTTCAAAAAGAGTTGGATCTCCTTTAGAGACTGCTTTAGCTGCTAACCGACCTCCTAATACTGAATGATTCAAGCCTTCTCCATGTATTGGATTAACATGACCTGCTGCATCTCCACATAGAACCCATTTTTCACCAGATACAGGATCGTCGAAAAGTTTGGGATCATTATAGGAAGGTATTGCTGAACCAAACTGTTTACAATCAACAATTTTCCCAGTTTCAGCTAATTTCCATTTACTATTCTCTACAAATTCTCCGGGCCATCTCTCTTGCATCAATTTGTGCAAGGCATCTTTCATGCCTGGAGTTCCGGCATTGTAACAATAACCTATATTGTAATGGTCACTCTTAGGAAATACCCAAAGGTAACCCTCTTTTCCAGGTAAAGCTCCGACAATAAATTCAACCTCATTTTCCGTAGGCTTAATATCTAAATAATATCCTGCTGCAGCAAATAAATTATCTCTAGAAATTTTTTCCATAAAATGTTTACGTGTAAAACCATTCACACCATCAGCTCCAATAATATATTTGGCTTTATATTTTTCATTAATTAACCAAATATCCTCTTCTAATTTTAATGATTTAACTCTCTCAATAACATGACCTGCACCGGCTTCTTTAGCTCTATTATATAGATAAAAGTCCCAATCATCTCTACGAATTAACTTGCCTTTATTTACTGGGATTTTTAATTTAGTTTTGTTATATGTAAATGAAATAGAACTCATTTCTCCTTCTATTGCACTGTCTGGAGCATCCATCCACTCAATACCCTTAACTGGCAAACCTCCTCCACATGCTTTTCTCCGAGGATGAGCATGATCAAATAATAATACTGAAAGTCCTCGCTCAGAAGCCTCTCGAGCTGCAGATGAACCTGCAGGACCACCACCTACTACTGCAACGTCTACAATATCCACATTAAGTTACAACGAACGCGGTAAATTAAGCCACTTATGATTCTGATTGTAATTTAGAATATGATAATGAACAAGTATTGCCTATTATTTCTCTAATAACGCATCCTTGTAAAATTAAATCCTTACTTCCAAGCCGAGACACTACATAAATCACACGAGGCTCCTCAAAATCTAGTAATGTGTAAAGTGGATTTTCAGAACCGAATAATTCCAAGTCTGCAGAACTATTATGGTTGACAATAAATTTACGAAAATCAAACCCCCTGCCTTCTATGAAAAGACGATGATTAGCTCCATCAAAGCAAATGTCAGATTCACTATCTGGAATTGTTTCCATAATTATAAGATATTTCGCATATTAAGGTAGTTTATACTATTTCTTATTTCCAAAAAGTTTCATTGAGAACTAAAAAAGCAGGACCCCATTTGAATCGGGACATAATCTGTTCAGCCTGTACTCTATTCCCACATATCATTAATGCACTAGCTATGGCTTCTGCTGTTGTCAATTTACCTATTTTACCTGCATTAACGGGATTTGCGGGCACAATCCCAGGTAAACTACGGGGTTCGAGACCCATTAATCTCAATTTGGAAAAGGTTTCGTGGGCCATATTCCAAGAACAATCTACTCCAACAACCCCCCCTACTTCTGCAAGAATTACATCTTCTTGAGATAATACAGTTTCTGAAAAAGGATCCAATACAATCCCCTGGGGAGGTAAATTACGAAATGAACTATAATTTTCAGAATGACCAAATCTCTCTAGCCTCTTTGCAGTACATTTTTTAGGATCGTCTTGATCAAAGCAGAGTATTCTAATTTTAAATGACATGTAATGAAAAATCAACTGGTGGTGCAGACATTGTTAAACTGCTCATACTTATAAAATCCGGATAAGGCGCATAATCTACTATGTTAGTTGAATTAATCCCTCCTGAAACTTCAATTTCAATGTCCGATATTTGCCTAATTTGAGAAACAGCCTCAGACACTTCACTGGGGGTGAAATTATCGAGCATCAAACGATCTGCGCCCGAATTTGCAACTTCAAGTGCTTGAACCAAATTATCTGCTTCAACTTCAACTGTTAAATTTGGATGACGGTTTTTTGACTTTTGAACTGCATCAGCAATACTACCTGATAACTTCAAATGATTATCTTTAATCAGTATCGCATCATCTAATCTAAGCCTGTGAGTCATTCCTCCACCATGCACTACTGCTTTTTTAGAAAATTCTCTAATGCCTGGAATAGTTTTACGTGTTGCAAGAATTTCGATATTGGGATTACTTTTTTTAGCCAATTTAACTATTTTTGCAGTCAAAGAAGCAACACCACTAAAATGTGATAATATGTTAAGAATCAGTCTTTCACTTTTCATAATATCATGGGCCTTACCTTCCAAATCATAAATCAAAGTATTTTCTGAAACAATATCACCATCGCTAAAATCAGTTTTAAACTCAATTTTCATTTTATTTAACAACTTGTGAACTAAGTCAATCCCTGAAAGTGTACCTGGACCACCTCTAATGTGTGCATTACAAGAGCCATTAGAGATAACTGATTCACTAGTGAAATCACCCTTACCTATGTCTTCAGCCAACCACTCCTCTAAAGTATCTTTCATTATATTACTATAGCCTGCGAATTATAAGAAATTTAGTTAGGAAACTAATCTTTTCTACGTCCGTAGATTACGAAAGTGAAAGCCAATAATGAAGCTAAGATGCCAAATCCTGGACTATCATCTTCTTCTTCTATTACTTCTTCTTCAACTTCTGTAGATTCTGTTTCTTTAGCTTGAATCTCAACGGTCATATCTGGACTTGTCCATTCAGTACCATCCAATGATGTTGCTACAACTTGGAAAGTATAATCTCTTCCGGAAAGTGCTGCAGTATCAGGTTCTAATAAGATTACTAAAGGAACCGGGATAGTTCCTACAACTAGATTATCAGCACCCAAAGTAGCCCAATCTGGTGCATTAACTAATTCTAATGTAAGTGTAT
>JAAZXP010000026.1:11197-15951 GCA_014240055.1 Methanobacteriota archaeon
GTAACAGTACCATCTGAACCAGTTCCATAATCTATAGTTATATCAAAAACTTGTGAAGCAACTACTGAAATTGTTGAATTTGCGGTAGTTTTATTATCTGAAGAAATAACTGTAACTGTAATATCACCGCTATTCGAATTTGCAGTCATTGTGGTTGGAACCACTACTGAAACTAAAAATTGTCCAGAGCTTACAGCGTCTACTGTTAAAGTACCAGTACTAGCCATTGGTGACCACATACTTGGCCCTTGAACAGTAACATCGAAATTGTCTTGACCATTGCCTCCATTAGTTACGTTAAAACTAAATTCAACAGTTGAACCAGGAGCTCCTTCTTTAGATTCTGAATCTACGGCCATCGAAACACCATAATGTTGATCCACTATTACTTCAAATGTTTGTGTTGCTGTTTCAGTTGATGATGACTCTGAGGTTGCAGTCATTGAGAATGAGGCTGAACTTCCTGCTAATGCATGAGCTGGTACTGTTAGAGAAACATCGAAGGCTTGAAAATCAAGAATATCTTCACCAGCTTTAACATTACCAGTTAATTCAACTGTAATTTCCCAGGTATTAACTGCGCTAGCTAACATGCCTTCTAATTGACCACCATAAAATGGATGCCAAGACTCATCTGCACTAGTTACAGACCATCCAGAAAGTGATGAATACTGTAATTGAATATTATCATTTATATCCATAGGTGATGTTGATCCATCCCCATTCATAGTTACTGCAATATTCATAACTGTTAAATTATAATTGAATTTATCACCTTGATTAAAAGTTTCCAATTCTGCGGATGATGGAAAATTCGATTCATGTGCAACCCAATTAGTTACACATACTACTGCAACAATACTTGATTCAGCACCATCTGCATTGATATTGAAAGTTAAAGGTACTTCGGCAAAATCAATTTTAGCTCCGTTACCAACAAGAACTGAAACATGAACTTGAGATAATGCTCCCGAGGCTAAAGATAAAGAAAATGTTTCATTATTAATCTCAGATCCTGTTGAAAATGTTACATTTTGCGTCAACCAAGTTTCATCTTGAAAAGAAGCTGTTAACGAAACTGTATCAAAATCAACATCTCCATCATTAGTCAGTGTAACATCGTACTCAGCGCTTCCGTTTACCGAAGCAAAAGAATACTCATTGTAAAAACCTTCTAATGTAGTATTAAGTGATGCTTCACCTTTAGCAGAAGGTATGAAAGCAAAAGCAGACACAACCATCATTAATATAGCTACAAAAGACAAAATTTGTCTACTATTACTTTGCATATGAATTCCTCCTTATGACCTACGTCTTAGAAGAAGAACTGCACCTAATGCAGCAATTGCTGAGATAGCTCCAAAACCTGGAGAATCATCTTCTTCGACATCATCAGTTGTTGGGCCCGTTGCAGATCCCTTCTCTGTGATTGTTATAGTTAAGTCACCAGTGGTCGAAGTAACTGTATCATCAGATGAAGTTGCCGTAACTTGGAAAGTGTAATCACCATCTGCATCAGATACTGGAGCCATAGCTGTAATTGAAATTGTTTCAGTTAAACCAGGTCCAACCAAGATAGGGACGTCAGAAATAGAAACCCATGAGGGTGCATTTGCTAAAGACAAGGTCACTTGATCAATACCATTTCCATTGTTAGTAACTGTGACTTTCATTTGAACTGACATGCCTTCTTCAACAGAAGCACTGCTCTTTACGACATCAGTTTCATTACTAAAATATCCAGCCGTTAAAGCAAAAACTTGGTTAGCTGATACGCTTACCGTTTTTGAAGCTTCGTAGTCACAATCGGTTCTGTCGTCACCACATGCTTCTGAATATGCGTGAACCATAATCATTCCACTAACGGCATCTGAACTAGCATCTGCTGGAACTGTTACAGACAATACATTTTGACCTGTTGCTCCACTAGCTATTTCAGTCTCAGTTGATGCTAAAGATGGATTCCAAGCTGCAGCACCCATTGTCATGTAAGTAAATGTGTCATCTCCATTACCAGTATTAGATACAGTAAAGGTAAAATCTGTACTACTACCTGGATTTGCACTATTCATCATACTGTCCACAGTTAAATCAAATTGATAACATTGTTTGACTGTTGCTGAAAATGTCTGTGTTTGTGATATTGAATTATCGACTGTTGAAGTTGCAGTCATTGAAAAACCATGAGTTGTACCGGCTGCTAAATTAGCTGGAACCACAAGACCTAATGTGAAGGTATGAGTACCATCATTTGCTTTAGGTTCTAATAATTCAGTTGTAAAAGTTTCTGCATTGTTTACTGCCCATCCTGCAGAACCTGCATCTGAAGTATCAAAAGTTACATCAAAAGAATCTCTGTCATTACCAAAATTATCAACTGTAACAACAAAACCAATTGCTGCATCAATACCTGAACATCCATTGTCTACTTGAGTGGTACTCGGATCCCAAACATCTGATTCATCACTTGATGAGGTTATTGCCACTCCATTAAAAGTAGCTATTTCAGCATGTAAGAATATGAAAGTTGTAACTGGTGTTTCAGATTCATCAAAAGCATTGAAACCAATCGTTGCTGGAGCTCCAGTATATGATGAAGAAGTTACAATCTCACCTACTAACTGAATATCTAATACTAAGTCAAAAGAATTATCGGCAGGAATAAAGTTGATAGTTGCTGTTAAACTTGGTTTGTCCCAAACGCTCAAATCACTTTCTACATTCCATCCACCACCAATTTCTACTAATGTAATGTAAACTGGCTCATCTAAATCTAATCCTGTACCCTCTGCATCAACCATAATATTTTCCACAGTTATAGTGTATTGGTGAGTTACTAGTTCAGAATATGATTGAACTCCATCTACTGAAGAAACTCTCCAATTTGATATCTTTATCGCACCAGTAACACTTGCTCCAGTCGTATCTTCTGCTGAAGTAACTGAAACAGACATACCTACTGAACCACCTACTGATTCAGCCCCCATAACCATTACACTAATACAAGCAGTACCTGACCCTGTAAAATTGAGATCTGATCCACCAGCGCAGTCGTCGACACTAGCTTGATCACTTGTCCAACCTGCGCCATCAAATGTTACACTAATTACTAAGTCAGTGTGTGATGCACCTGATGCACTCGATATATCTACAGTAAATACTGCAGTGCCATTTTCAGAAGCGAAAGAAGTTGTTCCATCGTCACCACTAATTGTAGCTTGGAGGTCTCCATCTTCTGCGCTTGCGACTGGCATAACTAAAACTGATGCAATCATAGCTAAAGTTGCTAAGATAACACCGAAAGTTTTCATGTTTTGTTCCATTATTTCACCTTTTTTGCGTTCTACATACCCTTAATCTAGGACTCAGGGTAACTTTAGGCATCATAGAACGTATTTAAATAGTTTCTGAAAAATTAGCCCACTACGTTTTAACATGTTTTTTACAATTATATTAATTAGGAAACCTTTTATAGTTGTCGCATTAGCGAAGAACCCCGTGTTTGTTTAGGGGAGTTGGTTAAATTTGAGAGAACATTCAAGATTCGAAAAAGCGCGCGTTATAGGAGCTAGAGCTCTTCAGATATCCATGGGTGCTCCAGTCGACATTAAAGTACCTAAAGATATTATTGATCCCGTAATAATTGCTCAAATGGAATACGATAAAGGCGTAATTCCAATTGACATTGTAGATCGCGAAAATAAATGATTATTGAAGACGTTGCAATACGTAGAATTATTGATTCTAGAGGAAATCCAACTGTAGAAGCTGAAGTTAGAACGAAGTCTGGATTTGGAAGAGCTGCCGCACCTGCTGGAGCATCAACTGGAACGCATGAAGCTGTAGCTTGGCCAGAAGGTGACGTTTCAAAAGGAATCCAATTTGCAGAAGAAAAATTAATGCCTGGATTGATTGGGCAGACTGTGGAAAACCAACAAAATTTTGATAATATTCTAAGAGAAACTGATGGAACTGATAATTTCAGAAATATGGGTGGAAACGTTAGTGTTGCATTTTCATTAGCTGCTGCAAAAGCGGCTGCAGACTCTAAGAATATTGGATTATATCACCACATCGGAAATAAAACTGAATATTCCCTTCCAGCCCCAATGGCTAATGTTTTAGGTGGAGGAGCTCATGCAATAGGCGGTACGGACATACAAGAATATTTGGTGACTTCATTTGACAAAGATATCAATACTGCAATTGAAGCAAACGCAATGGTTCACAAAAAAGTAGGTTCATTATTAAAAGAAAAATTTCCCAATATTGCATTAGGTAAAGGCGATGAAGGTGCTTGGGTTGCTCCATTAGAGAATGTTGAAGCTCTAGAATTAGTTGTGAGAGCTGCAAACCAAATTGAAAATGAAACCGGCGTCGAAATTAGACCCGGTCTTGACGTTGCTGCAAGCGAATTTTATCAAGATGGAAAATACAAATATAAAGAACAAACATTGACTCCTGAAGAACAAGTAGATTTTGTATTGGGCATGATAGAAGAATATGATTTACATTCTGTTGAAGACCCACTTGATCAAGAAGATTTTGAATCATGGGCACTTCTAACCGAACAAACTGATGCATTGATTATAGGAGATGACCTATATGTTACAAATTCAGAAAGATTACAGAAAGGTATCGAAATGAATTCAACTAATTCAATACTAATTAAACCCAACCAAATAGGGACATTAACAGACACAATTAACGCTGTAGAGTTAGCTAAAAAAGCAGATATGGCGACCGTCATTTCA
>JAAZXP010000027.1 GCA_014240055.1 Methanobacteriota archaeon
GGAGTAGGAATTGGCAGAGGTGAAAACGCAGCATTACTTGCTTTAAGAATGATTTCAATATCAGATAATAATATTGCAAGTAAGTTAGAAGACTATAGAAAGGAACTTGAACAAAAAACAATAGATTCAAACTAAATCTATTTAGAAAATCTTGTTAAATTACCACATTCTAAACAAGTAATTACTTTCCACCCCTTAGAAGATAGCCGGTTTCTTGAGTTATGAGCATTAAAAAATAGGTTGCAATTTCTGCATATTTGAAGGCGCTGCTTCTTTGTTAAACGTTGATTGTATCGCTTACTAATTAACAGAGCCAACTCAACAACTTTTTTAGATTCCTCTTTTTTACCCTCATTAGAATAATCAAATGCAAGATTGAAAAGAGTCTCAATACGAGTTTGAGCAAGCATTTCTTGCTTTTTTGAGCGACGTCCTCTGTGTTTTGCCACAATAGCCTATTGGTTCCTTTTTTTAACACCCTCCTCTGGCTAAGAGTAATAGAATGTTCACCGAACACTTTAGTTGGGACACGCCGTGGGAATTGTATTTTCATATTCTAATATTCATACCTATCGTTCAAAGACTTATTTTTCTGGGTGGACCGGCTTTAAAAGCAATACAAATACACGGACATCACCTGAAATGGTTGTTTGAAAGATTAAAGGAGATACCAAAAGGATACTCTATCGCAGCAAAATTCATCGTAGGACTATTGGTACCGGCAACAATCGCAATACTTAGATTTGTGATATTTGAGCCTCAAGAGGGTGTTGTCAATGTATTTGGAAAAGAATTGGAGCCACCTGATTGGGACATGACTCCTGATTGGCAAATAATCGCAATTGTTCTATTTTTTATTGGCCATTCATATCTTGATTGGAGAAGAGTATCAGATACACAAAAACTAGCAATGAAAATGATTAGTGTTGATGTTGAAAGATATAGGCCAATGGTTGATCGTATGTTGCAAATGGGAGATTGGTTGAAAAGTTCAAGAGACAAAGGAAGTGAGGCCCTCCCTCATGAAAGAGTAGCAAAATTTGTAGGATATTTTGCGGGAAAGGTAGTTGATACCACTAACACCGTTGTTGATAAAGTGATGGAAATGCCAAATAATTATGCTGGAAGATGGATGGCAGTAAATGTAGCATTTGGAATGGCCTTTCACTTACTTCCAATAGTCTTTATGTTCATATTAACTGCAACATATGAAATAACGTTATAATTTGCCAAGAATCAAACTTAATTTATCTTCTAAATCAACTAAATTTCCACTGTTATCAATATTAAAATCTGCTTCTTTAATAGTATTAAATAATTGTTGTTTATTAGGATCATCACTATTTTCTTCTAACAATTCTTGTTCAAGAAACTGTTCCCAACTTTTACTATCGCCCTTACGATCTCTTTGCATTAATCGATCAAAACGTACCTTTGGATCGGCATCAATTGAAATCAAAATAAATTTATGTTCAGAATAATTTCTTCTAAGTGTGTGAACCTCTGATGGATTTCTAATAGAATCCACGATATGATTATCTGGAGTAGTGATATTCTTTATCATCAAATCTGCCAAAACACCAGGACCACCTTGACTTCTCAAACTATTCCCAATAAAAATTAAATTATCTCTACTTTCTTCCATATTACGATGGCTTAATTCTTCTCTCAAAGTGTCTGAAAGTGAATGATAAAAGAAATCACGTTTTTTTAATAAATCTGCAACAGTTCCCTTTCCTGCTGCATTTCTTCCAGTTAAACCAATTATGTAATACATATTTTAATACTAGAAATCAGATCCTTCTCTATATTCACCAAAAACACCCCTCAGAACATCACACATCTCGCCTAAGGTGGCCTTAGCTTTAGCTGCTTCAATAAAATGAGGCATCAAATTATCCTCACCCTCGGCTGCCTTTTCAATTGCAGTCAAGGCTGCGGAATGCCGACCTTGATCTCTTGAACTTCTCAATTTCTTTAATCTTGCGCATTGCCTCTCAAAGCCTTTAGGATCCATTTCCAGAATTGGTATCTCTACTTGTTCTTCAGAATTATATTGATTAACTCCAACAACTATTCTTTCTTTATTATCTATTTCTTGTTGATATTTGTAAGCTGCTGCTGCAATTTCTTTTTGAAAAAATCCTTTTTCAATTGCTGGAACTACACCGCCAAGTGACTCTATTCTATCAAAATAATCTCTAGCTTGTCTTTCCATATCATCTGTAAGCCATTCAAGATAATAGCTACCGCCTAGAGGATCTATAACATTTGCAGCCCCAGACTCATGAGCTATAACTTGCTGTGTTCTTAGAGCAATTTGAACTGCTTTCTTAGAAGGCAAAGCCAATGCTTCATCCATCGAATCAGTATGTAACGATTGAGTACCGCCCAATACTCCTGCCATGGCTTGAATAGCTACTCTTACGATATTTATTTCAGGTTGTTGAGCAGTCAAACTGCAACCTGCAGTTTGAGTATGGAATCTCAGTGTCCAACTACGTGGATCCTTAGCACCATATTTGTCTCTCATATCTCTTGCCCATATACGCCTAGCTGCCCTATACTTCGCTATTTCCTCAAAGAAATCATTATGAGCATTAAAGAAGAAACTAAAACGTGGTGCAAAGTCATCGATGTCTAAACCCCTTTCAATAGCCCAATCTGCATATGCATAACCATCTGCTAATGTAAAAGCTAATTCTTGAACTGCAGTTGAACCTGCTTCACGAATATGATATCCTGAAATAGAGATTGTATTCCACTTTGGCATATGTTTTGTTCCATATTCTACAGTATCTGTAACTAATCTCATTGATGGAAGTGGAGGAAATATGTATTCTTTTTGAGCTATATATTCCTTTAAAATATCATTCTGAATAGTTCCACCGAGATTTGATTTAGGTATACCTTGGTTTTCCGCATTCGCAATGTACATTGCCCAAGTCATAGCTGCTGGAGAATTAATTGTCATTGAAGTAGTAACTTTGTCAAGAGGAATATCTTTGAACAAAATAGACATATCTTCTAAACTACTAACACCAACTCCACATTCTCCAAACTCACCTGCCGCTAGAGGTGAATCACTATCATATCCATAAAGTGTAGGTAAATCAAAAGCAGTACTAAGCCCAGTCTGACCTTGATTCAGTAAATACTTGAAACGTGCATTCGTTTCTTCAGCTGAACCAAAACCTGCAAACATACGCATAGTCCATAATCTACCACGATACATGGTTGAGTGAATACCTCGTGTATAAGGAAATTCACCAGGATAAGATATGTCTTCTTCGAAATTTAAACTAGAATTATCCAAAGGAGTATACAATCTATCTACCTTTTGACTGGATGTTGTCATAAACTCTTTTAGTCTTTCTGGATTTTTCTTAAGTGAAGGCTCCAAAATATCCTTCTTCCATTTATCATATGATTTTTGATAATCTGAATCTTGCTTATTTGCATTTTCACCATCAAAATCTTGATTGGACATACTTTGCGAATATTACGGCTAAATAAGGATTTACTATAACGTGAATTATATATTCTACTTACATTAATACACATTGTCAGGAGATGAAGGGCGACCGACGGCCTCGAGCTGAGGAAAGTCCCCTCTCCATGAGCAAAGCAGCCGTAAGGGGCCCGAGAGGGTCGGCAATGAAACAGAAACGACACAGTCTCACTTTATGGAATGATCGTCTAGGACGTGACATCGGTGAAGAATTTGATGAAACGAACATCCCTGCTGGAGCAATTCCAAGTAACCGCATAGACCTGCTCGGGAGCGGTAGGTAGGAAGCAAAGCTAAATGTCGCCAACCGATTTTCGGTTAACAGAAAGGGGCTTACTCTCATCACCTGACAAAAAATATAGATACTTTAGAGGATAACTATATAAACTAAGCTTTCTCCGCGCCGAATATCATGGCTGCAGACTATTCTGAAGAACCGAATTGCACGCAAAAAGGGACCGGATGGGTTACGTTCGATACTGACCACGCTCCTAGAAGAAAACGACTTGTTAAAAAGAGACTAAAGAGGCTTTAACTTTTCTGAAATGAGAATAATAATCCTATATTTATACCAATAAAATCAAAGCATAAATCTGTAAAAGACATATTTCTGCCCGGAACGTAATTTTGATGAAGTTCATCACTAATAGCAAATAGTAATCCAAAAAATAAAGTACCCCAGATTGGAGAAATACTGAATAACATATCCTCTTTGAAAGTATGATATAGCAAAAAACCAAATAAGGTATACTCAATTAAGTGAAATATTGAATCTAGATTACTAAATCTAGAAGTTGTAACCGAAGAGAGATTATCCTGTGGAACATGGCTCAACGAGATCATAAATAGCATATAAAAAAAAGTGATTTTAGTGTAATTAAAAATCACTACAGATTACCTTCTTTCATAAGGCGCAAATCGTCTAAATCATCTGCATCAAACTCATTTGGAGGTTCTCCACTAATTTGGTTACCAATATCCTGACTTTCAATAGCCCAATACATAACTGATTCTTCATTATTTGAATGATTAGGATGTTGGGGGTCTTCATGATCATGCGGTGATTGGTATCCATTATTTATCAAGCCCAATAAATGACCGAATTCATGTACTATTACAGATTTTTCAATATCTGTTGAAGAAATCAGTAGAAAAGAAGCATCTTCAATCTTCTCTTTGAATAAAACAAAAGAAGAGCCAGTATAGGCTAAACCCAATGTCTTGTCATTATCTTGATACTCTCCATTCAGATACAATATATGTATGACAAAAGTATCATCTCCCTTAAATCTTTCACGTTGATTCTTCTCTATATTAACTATTTCTTCTAAAGAATAACTATTATCAGTACTACCAAATGCACTTTGACTAACTGTAATAGCAGTCTTATCTGAAACCTCTTGGATTCTTTGTTTCAAAATATCAACAGCGTCCGAATCTGGAGAATTATCGGTAACATAATTGATTTCAATGTGTAATTTTGAATAGGTAGTATCCTGTAAAATTTCATATCTGCATTGACCAGTAATATTGTCACAAGACACTATCTGTTCTTTCAAACTATCTAAGCAACCAGACACTACCAAAAGTGACATAATAAGAACTGCAGAAAATGGTTTCATAATTGTCTATAAAATAGCTTAATTAAAAACTTTTTAACTAATAATCAATAAAGTGGACCTAAAACGAGTCGTGGATCTGGATAGTCAAGTAAAGCTTGCTCTCTGCCTTCAGAAGACACAACACCTGGAAGATCATGAGTAAGTGGTTCAACAAGTGAAAGTTGAAAATGAAGGTGCGGTTCCCATCCTCCATTCTCTTTATTATTTCCAAAATTACCTATCATTTCACCTGCAGATACTCTTTGACCTACTGATTTATTAACAATTGATAAATAATCAAGATGCCCGTAGAGAGCCCAAATTGTAATTTGAGAAATTCTATGTTTAGTAATTACAACATTACCATAATCTCCTGGTTCAGGATTATAACCATAATGAGAGATGACTCCATCTGTAAAAGCCATGCAAGAAGTCCCTACAGGACCTCCAATATCAATCCCCATATGGATGTTGCGGATACCATCAAAAATGTTAGTATTATACATATTTGGACGATATTCATCATATTTACCAATACAAAATTCCGTTTCAGGTAAGTTCCAGCTATTTTTAGTTAAATCTAAGACTTCGTAATTTTTAGGTAAATCTACGACGGGATGGAAATCTACTGAAGCTGTCTTTAGTATAGATTCAATACTTTTCAATACTAATCTCCTCTGAATATAAATTTACTATTTTGTCTTCTATACTAACA
The DNA here is from genome assembly GCA_014240055.1 of Methanobacteriota archaeon. Taxonomy (GTDB): domain Archaea; phylum Thermoplasmatota; class Poseidoniia; order MGIII; family CG-Epi1; genus CG-Epi1. Next base: position 5,828 of record JAAZXP010000027.1, read on the forward strand.
ACTAATGAACCATCAATATCCACAGATTGGACGATTCCAGAACCCGTATTCCAATCTATTTTTCTACCTATTAAAAAATCGAATTCCGTATATTTTTCTAGTATCTCCTGAGGTGATAAATTGAAATTATTATTAAAATTAAACTTAAAAAATGAAACAAAATCCAACCTGTCTAAATTATAATTAAGATCACTAAGATTAATAGCATCTGAAAGTGAAATATCATTACTAATATTTAAACCAATACCAACTACAGTATAATCACCATGATTTTCGCATAGAATTCCTCCTAATTTTTTCTCTTTAACTATTATATCATTAGGCCACTTAAGCTTAATATTATCTTTAATATCTACTAAAGATTCCACAACACTTATTCCCGTAATGAGGGGTAGAAGCCTATGGTTTGAAGAAATGAATGAAAAATATAGACCTCCTGTTTTGGAAGCCCAAACATTACCTCTACGGCCTTTACCTTCAGTCTGTTGAATGGCCAAGGCCCTGTCGTCAATATCACAAAAAAAACTAGAAAGCCAGTTATTAGTTGATTTTACAGTGTCCATTATGTGTATCAAAGAAATGCACCAAGATCCATCTGCTTAATTTGTTCATTTTCTAAAGTATCTTCGATTGCATTAAATGCAAGTTCTAGCCTTTGTTTAATGAATGGACGCGCACCATAAGTTTCAGAAATCTCCGTAGCTATTTTACGATACTTTGCAACCGATGCTGGAGATATATTCAATTGAAGACTACCCCCACAAAAGCAAGTTTCTTTCAAGGGAGGGCGCCTATACTTTTTAGTACACTTTTTACATCTAACTCCTTGGGTTGAAAATGAACGTAAGTTACCTATAATATCTCTAATAAAATGCTTTTCAATAGTCTGCTCAGCAACATAAGTAGCATCGGACGCCCTTGTTTTAGATGCTAAAACCAAAGATGCTAAAGCCTTTGCTTTCATCGAATCTAAAGTAACATAGCGTGATTCAGAAGGGCCTAAGTTTATACTTGAAGATGAATGTGTGAAGCCATAGTTTTCATATTGACTTTCAGTTTCTAATCTATTAGAAACCATATCTAAAAGACCTACTACTTTATTGGCAGGCACCATTTCTTCAGCCATTTCATATAACTCTAAAGGATATGAAGTATTCAATTCCACATTGTGGGCTTCACTATCAATTTCAGCCGGATCAATACGAGTTGATAACACTCTTGGAATATCCATTGTTCCTCCTCTGGTTGTTGGTACAAAACTATCAGAATAATTTAATAGGCCATCCAAAAGAAGCATAATTGAATCTTCATCACCATCACAGTTTCTCCTTTTAGCTGCATGCAAAAAAGGATGTCCATATTGTGCTTTGGCAGATGTAAAACCAATTAATCTGGTTAAAACTCCTGCAGAAGTATGAGGGCTTAAACAAATTAGTAGACTGCCAATCAATTCCTCATGGCTAGAATTAGGTTTAAGATTATAATATGGTTCCTGACCATACAGTCTTGTTAATTCTTCATCAACAAAATTGGATACTTTAACTAACCAATTTCCAGCCCTATCTGAAACAATTAAATCTTGAACTTTAATCTCTAATAATTGATCAACTGAAGTTAATTCTTTTCCCTTATGATCTTTAAAATAACCTAATTCTTTAGCTTTATCAAGAGTCAATCCAATCTCTCTTGGATAAAAATGTGTAATTGGCAAATCAATCATATCGTATCTCAATGTTCCATCTTTGTAAACTCGTAAATCTTTTTGAGCACGAAGAATACCTTTTTCAATACTTTCAGGAATCTTATCCGCTGTTTTCAATTCTTTAACGCCTTTAACTTTTGGCAATATCCCTACTTTTGTATTATTTAATGCCTGGGCAACCATTTCTGAAAGGTCAACAATACGCTTTCTAGGATCTTCTTTAACCATTGTTAATGATTCACAACATCTCAAGGAGACTGTTTCCTTATGACATTTTTTACAATAACGTAGCTGAACATTAAGTTCTATTTTACCTGAAAGACCTTGAGAAAATCCACGATTGTTCGTACTAGATTTGAGTGCAGTATTAATCAATCTCTGATTACTGCCTGTTTCTCCCAAAGGAAATAGAACATTTGGTGGAGGCTTCATGCGTCTTTCATTAGCCTTCTCGGGCCTACCCATGCTCCCTCCAATTCTGGTAGGTGCCTTATTCTTTATTTCAATACCTGATAAATGTGAAAGTAATTCTAAAGTATCTTCAGTTTCAATTGGATCACAATGGGATACAATTGATTCTTGACTTTGGGATAGTCCTAGTTGCCTGATTAAAGGCTCATATCCATCTTCTAAAACCATTGAATTATTGCTTATTTTATAAAAAATACCAAGTCGGATAAAAATTTCTTTATACATTAGTGGAAATTTGTTATCAAGAATTTTCTTGCCATGCCTAATTAATTGGTTTCTAATATCTAATATTTCTTTAACTCCTAAATCTGCCCAATAATAGGTATATCTGGGATGTAAAGGTACATTATTTTCTAAACTATACTCAAAAGTGCGGGCAAAGTCCTCAATCTCAGTGTATTTTTCTAAATTTCTATTTTTTAATATAGCAAACCACCACTCTTCACACCAACCAGATGGCTGTAATGGATGATTATTTTCAATGAACTCTCCAACAGGTATCAAAATTTCTCCAAGATCTATTATTTTTTCGACGTTATCAACTACTTTCTTGGCTGAATCATAATCGTCTAATCTCATATAAGTACCATCTTTCAATAAAACTGCAGGCCCCTCTATGGAGTCACATGGGTTACCAGCTGTGGCCTTACCAGGTAGTTGAAGCTTAATCTGAGTTCCAATAGCTGCAAATGAATCAACAATAAGCATTGTTGCTGGATGAATAGACATAGATGCTAAGCCAGAAGTTCGTGAACGACCATAGCGTAATCGGAAAGATCCGGGCTTATCTGGAAATGCAAAAATCGGACGACCTGCTAGAACATCTTTGAGATATTTATGCTCCTTGACATTACCTGATGCAGAACTACGCTTTTTTTCAGTATAAGTTCTTAGAAAATCCCATCCACTAATCGATAAATTATCTACGTGTTTGAGCACTTTAGCAGCTTTTAGACAAAGACCTTCTGCTAAAACTAAACAGGCTCCACCCCTCAATGAATTAGTTTCAACTCTAGGTAAATCTCTATTTCCGGCAACTTCTAATTTATCAGTTCTTTCACCTGTGATACAAATGGGACATGCTTTGACAATAGTCTCTATCTCTTCAGGACTAGGAACATATTGAAGATTAACTGCTCTTTTGTACAAAGGTATTTCTTCTTTATACCTTTCAATTTCGGCAGGTGTTGGAATGTAAGCATCTAAACCTAATTCTCTTCGTACCACATCAGCTATTAGAACCGATAATGCTTGAGCTGTTCCACCGGCAGCACGTATTGGTCCTGCATAGTATATTGAAGCACAAGTAGTATTATTGTTGTTTTCCAAAGTACTTATTTTGACGACACCCTCTGTAGGTGCTACAAGAACTCCTTCGGTGAGTATTGACAATGATGTTCGAACAGCTTGCTCAAGAGCTATTTCGACACCGCTTTCAGCTTTTAGTTGACCTGCCAACTCCTTAGCAATAATTAATGCAGTTGTTTCCCGATCGTTATCTTCTGCAACCTCTCTAATTCGTGGTGCAATACCCTCAGGACCTACTTGAGCCTCAACTCTTTCAGCTAAATCTTTAGCCCTTGGAATTTCAGCTTCCGTTGAAGGATCAAAACCCGCTTTACGAGCTTTAGAAACTATTGAATAACAAGCGTCAGCTTTCTCTTCTAAAGCACGAAAATAAGACTCCATTTCCTCGGATGCAACCAATACCACAACTCAGCATGGAAAGGCCGTTATTATCCTATTCGGCGAACTATACTCCATAACTATCTATGAAAATGGATTTGTAAGAAGAAGAAGCAGCTCTTATACCTGCAAACAAGATCCCGAAAGAAACAAATGAAAATATTAGACCTGCAAACAAACCTAAGTCATGATTCCAAAGCATTACTGTAGCTGGAAGAATTAGAATTATTGAAGAAATGAAAGCAGATGTACCCATTAACATAAACTGAACTAAAATATCAGGATTACCTCTATCACTTTCATCAAAATTTGCAAAAGCACTTCCAGCCCATATACCTAAGCCAGTATTACAAAAAAGAAGAATCAACACACATTCCCCAAAGAAAAGTGTCACCTTTAACGGAAATCCAGCTAAAATACAAATAGGAATCCAAATTGCTATTAAACCAGGTAATGCCATCATAATCAAAGCACTTGCTTTACCTTTCATAATCAATATAGACTCAACTGGATTTGATTTCATAATCCACATTCTCTTTCCTTCAACACCAAGCATAGTTGAACCCAACATTGTACATTGAAGTAGAGCACCCATGTACATACTAATTGCAAGCATTCCTGGATAATATAATGTTGAAGGTAAATCACCAATAGGCTCATTCGGAATCCCCATTTTAAACCACCAAAAGACTAAAATAAAAGCTATTGAAAATGTTGAGAAAGCGGAACTCAAAACATCTTTTTCTCGGATAGAAGATATCACCTCTTTCGAACAGATAGAAGACACGCGAGTTCCCAACAGAGAACTTAACCATTTGAACTGTAATATTCTTATTGGATTCTTATGTGATGAAGAATGTATTTTATAAGACTCTAAAGCTTCAATAAATATACGATCCATATTATAAAAATAAATTAATAAAAGTAACAAGCATGCAGATGTAATGGCCAATGCTTCATTAGGATAAGAGTGAGAACCATTAGCAACTAGCATTAATACAATTAATATAGGAGAAAGTGTAAGTAAAAAAGTCATCTTCCGTGAAAAAGGATGAAGTGCACCAACTATAGAAAACATATATCCAGATAAAGCAGATAATATTGTAAATAAAAAGAATAAACCCAAAAATTCATTACTCAAATCAATATTAGAATTAGTAATAATATTACCTGCATAAAAGACTAAAAATAATAGAGAGGCGAGTAATATGTTTGGAACTAAGATAGAAAGAAACATTCCAAACATTATTTGTCGAGGGGAAATAGGCTGAACAAGGTGCAATTCCATACGTTTAGATTTAATAATTCTACGATATGTGATACCTGCTGAGCGCAAAGTAAATAATGCGAAAAATATTACTAAAATAGTACCATATCCTTCATTCGAACCTTCTGGAAATAATTCAGGATTGTCTATTACAAATTTAACAAGACGTATGCATGCAAACGAAAAAAGAAGTCCCAGTAAACCAATTATTATCGTGCCAAATAAACGTTTGCTAAGAGCCTGTGTACTACGACGAAAGAAAGATCTAAATTCAGCTTCAAATATTGAATAAGCCGCACTCATCGGCCTAAAGACTCCATAGTCCTATCTTTCTTTGATGATTTTTTAAAGATTCTATAGCAATCCGAACAAAGTGCCACTTTTCGACTTGATCCTTGGAGATTTAAGCTACCGGTTTTTTCAACTCTCTTTCGAGGTATTGAACGCTTAGGATTATTTCCACAACCACTAGCGCTACAAACATCTTGTTCATCACCTGACAAAGAAATATTTCTATGTTTCATTAAATCTACAGACAACTTACGATACTTAAAGTATTATGAGTATTATTTCTCTAAAGACAAACCTTTGGAATGAGAAAGCATATTACCACATTTTGCACAATAATTGACTTCCTTGTCAGAGATAGTATAGCCACATGAAGGACATTTGCTTTCAACTTTTGATTTTAAAGGTAATGTGTTATTCTTCACATTTAAGTAATACCCAATTCCTAAAATTATTAGAATAATTGTTTGGCTGTAACAGACTAATTCCTCAAAATCCACATAAAACTATTACAGCTTTGCTATAACTGTTTTACGGTCTACTGAAGAGTTATGTCTGGCATTAAGGGTCTAGCTGCAAAGCCTTTCAATGCAAAATTACTTCCCTCTCCAACTCTACAAACAAATAAATCACGATGATGGCGTGTTAATCCAAATTCATCAAGTGATGATACTCCACCGCAAATTTCCATTGCCAAAGTCAAATGATCTGATGCTCTACGAGAACATTCAATCTTTACTTTAGCTGCTGATTCTCTATCTAATGTTTCATCATTGTACCTATTTGTAAGATCTAGTAACCATGTCAAGCCTTGCTCTAGAGTAATATCCATATCAATAATAACATCTTGAACTCTCTGGAAACTTCCAATTGGAACACCAAACTGTTCTCTTTCCTGTGCATAGGTTCTACACTTGTCAAGACCAAAGGCAAGAGATGCCAAAGACATACCTGCAATGAAGAGCCTACCACCATTCAATGTCTGGGCCATAACCTTGAATCCTTCATTCTCTTTTCCAAGTATAGAATCATCTGAAACTATAACGTCATCAAAAGTAATAGAACCAGTTGAAGATTGACTCCATAAATCCTTACCTGCCATTTCCTGGTAAGACACATTAGAATCATTCATTGGTACAATGAAACAAGTAGTTCGATAACCTGGTTTCGATTCTGGGCTTGTTAAAGCATGTACTACTACATGGCTAGACCATTTAGCATTAGTTGACCAACACTTTTCTCCCTTGATTACCCAGTCACCATCAACTTTCTTTGCTGTAACTTGAGGATTCGTAGCATCGGATCCTCTACCTGGTTCAGAAAGTCCGAAAACAAACATGCGCTTACCGCTAGCTAAATCTGGAAGATGTGCTTCTTTCTGTGCTTCAGTCCCAAATAATTGCAATGGTTTTGCCCCTAAAGACATTGCAGCTCCAGGTGTAATTGCTAGTGATTGTGAGTGATAGCCAAGTGCCAGACCCATCAAAATTAAGTCGAGTTGGTTTCCTCCTTGACCTCCATATTTTTCAGATACTGTAACTCCAAAAAGCCCCATTTGACCCATCTCATTGATTACATCTTCAGGAATTAATTGGTGATTTCTCTCCCAATCAAGGTAATTTGGTTCTATCCTTTCCTGAGCAAATTCACACAATGCTTTGTAAAAAGTCATTGAATCTGAAGAAACTAATCTTTCCAAATAGTGATCTATACGGCGTTCCATAAAATTGTCACAAAGATATCTGTTAAAGTGGTTATCGTGACCTTCCAATTGCCCCGCGCGGAGGCTCCGGTTCATAATTGGCTTGAAGCTCAGGTGGCCATTCTCTAGGTTTATCATCTACTCCTTGAAGAATAATATACCCAATTATCATTACAAAAAATAAAAATGCAATAGCTGCAGGCCTCCCCAAACCAAGCCCATCCACTATTATCCCCCAAGAGAGAGGACCTATTATCGTAGCAAACCTCCCAACCATGCTGTAAAGGCCATAAAACTGCCCTATGTATCTAGGTGGCGTCAATACAAGCATGTAAGGCCTATCGGCACACCAAGTCCCTCCAAGCGCTATACCTGCTAAGAAGGGTGCAAACCAAATCATCCAAGTTGGTAATCCTAACCACACAGTAGAAATTAACAAAGTAAATGTACCAAACCAAACCCACAAAACCATATTAAGTGTAAATTTAGGTCCAATAATATCAACTAAATAGCCCCAAAGAAAACCACTAACTATAGAACTGACAATACCAATTAAAACATATTTTACAATATCTGCAGTAGTCATCCCAAATTCTTCGCTAACGTATATTGCTGCAAAAGCCGTGGCTGTATTTGCTGCATCAGTATAGAAAACTCGACCAACAAGAAATCTTGAAAGGCCGGGAAACTGATCAAGCATTCCCAATGTTTTCTTTAATTGAGTAAATGTACCAGCAACTGCAGTTTTGATCGAACCATCTCTAAACAAAGGCGTTGATGGTGTCGAAATAAAGCCAATAAGACAGACTACAGTAAATCCATATAGTAAATAACTCATATTACCCCCAATTAACCAAGCATTGAGAATAAACAGTAATGCCATTATGACCATCAAACCGGGCCAGAAATTGTCATCTTCAGTCTCCTTAACAAAGATAAAACAAGGTAGGGCAAAAATTAAGAAAAGTAATGCAGTCACTTGAAAAACAGACTGAAAGGGATGGCCTAAAACTTCTATTAGAAAATAACCGGCCATTACTCCAATCAAAGCACCGATGTAGCCAATACCAATACCAATACCTCCTATTCGACCTCTATTTCCAGGAGTTGATATTGTGGCTAAAGTGGAATCATAGAATATTAATCCGGCTTGATAAAAATAATTAGCTACAACAAAAAAACCTAAAGAAACTAACAATATTGTATGCTTGTCCCATCCTTCAACTTCATAACCCAATAAAGCTGTAAAAGCTACACAAAGAAGAGTAGTATAGAACAGAAAAGGCATACGTCTACGGGATTGATCTGAAAGCGCACCAATTATTGGAGCAGTCATAAAAACCAAAGCCATTGACAGTGCATTTGCGTAAGCATAATCGGAATCTGTACCTCCCACATCATCACTCAAAACCCACAAACTAAAATAGAATGAAACAATAAGCACTGAAAATACAGTATTTCCAAGATCATAAAAAGCCCAAGAAATAATACTAAACATTGAAGCCTTGGTCGTTATAGGCTCTTTAGGTTCCTTAGCTTTTTGCTTAAACTCTTTTATTGAATTACTAGCTTTCTCTATGAATTTTTTTGCGGGACTCATTCAAATTACTCTTCTGTTGGATTATCTTTTAGAGAAGCCTGAATTGCACGGAGACGCTTATCTTCAGCTTGAGCATCAAGTCTACCTGCATCAATATCAACCATGTATAGTAAAATCAATCCAATTAATAGTAATACGGCAATACTGAAAATCCCCATACGGCTATCATACATGACTGCCATGAAAAAGTAAAGAGTAGGACCCATAAATGCTGCAACCTTACCAAAGAATCCAAAGAAACCGAAGAATTCAGTACTCCTCGTTTCAGGTATAATTTGTCCAAAAATGCTTCTAGATAGACCCTGAGACCCTCCCAGTAAAGTTCCCATCATTGTTCCTAAAAGTAAAAATTGTAAAAATACAGTCATACCAAATGGTTCCCATATATTATCTCTAGCCCATGCAGGAATAAAATCTATAGAACCATCACCGAGATCTGAAGGATGATCCGTGCCTACATTATTAACTCCATCTAAAGCTCCACCCAATATGCTTACACTAAAACGAGTATCATCTATTGAAATTAAAAAAGATTCTATTTCAGAATTGGTTATACCGGACATATTCTTAGTAAAATTAACCCATTCCTCATCTACAGTATCACCATAATTCCAAGATTGAGTTTGGGTCTTAGTACTGTATTCTAGTGGAAGAAAATCTTTCCACTCCTCTGCCCATGCCTGCTCATTGAACTCCTTATCGCCATAATCCAGTTTTTGTGCAATCTCAGGAGTATAATAATCAACATGAACCTCATAGACTTCATCTGATTCATTCCATTCATAAAGAATAAAGAATTCATCATGTTCTTCTAATTCGAGAGGAACGAAAGCAAGTGCTGCAAAACATAAAACTACCCAACCTATGATAGAAACTGTTAAAGCTCTTTTAGTTCCAACTTTATTTGCAAAACTAGTAAAAGCTACAGCAGAAGGTGCCGCTACAAATTGTATTGCGAGAATTGTAATTATTAATTCTGTAGTTGTAACACCAAGAACAGTGGTTCCAAAAACACCACCCAATGCAGTAATTGTATTTATTCCATCAATAAAGAAGAAATAAGCAAGCATATACAAAAATAAATTTGGAAATTTCTTTATGTCTCTTAATGTTTGGGTAACTTCACTAACTGCGAACTTGGCAGCTTTTCGAAACTTCATAGCTTCCATTTCATTTTCTAAAGGAGGTTCAGGAACCCACATAAATGTCAAAAGAGCAAAACCATACCACCAAACTCCTGCAGTAGCCATACAGAAAG
>JAAZXP010000028.1 GCA_014240055.1 Methanobacteriota archaeon
GAAATGATGATGCAAGAAATAAGACTAGTATCTGATGTAGCCAATGAACTTAAAAACGATTTACGTCAAGATGTTCGTAGAGTTGAATCAATTGTTAATGATGTTGAGCAACAAGTAAAAGAAGATTCTAGAGACAATGCAAAAGATCTAAAAGAAACTATTGATACACTTGAAAACGATATGAAAAAACTAGAAGAGAGAATAAAACAAGCACAAAAGGAGCTAGAGGAAAAAATGGATAAAAGAATTAATGAATTATTAAATGAATGTAAAACCTTATCAGATAAAATATCTAAAATAGTCAAAAAGACATTCTAAGCTTTTAAGAAATATTTAAGAACAAAATAAACAGCACCTAAAGCAATGATAATTAACATTGCAGAATCAAGGAAACTACCACTTACCTGAGGCTCAGCGTCAGTAGATTCTTGGTCTGATAAGAATTTATCAGGATCATTCGGATATGCATCGGAATTATCACCAAATCCATCGCCATCAGTATCTAGCCATTCATCTGGATTGTTAGGAAAAGGTTCGGAACGATCGCAATAACCATCTTGATCGGTATCATTCCAACTTCTCGAGTCATCAGGACAAATATCTGAATTATCACCATAACCATCTCCATCTGTATCTAGCCATTCTGTAGAATTTTTAGGAAATAAATCTATAGAATCATTCGCACCGTCTGAGTCCGTGTCTGCCAAATCTGGATTAGTACCAATACTAATTTCGAAATTATCACCCAATGAATCACCATCAGTATCGAATTGTTCATTTTTATCAAAAGGGAAAGCATCACTGTTATCACCCAAATCATCCCCATCAGTATCATTCCATTCTAAATAATTTAAAGGAAAGGCATCACCTGTTTGATTATCTCTAAATCCCGTAGTCATATTAACTTGGAATGTGTAATAATCTGTGTAATTGTCTCCGTCTGTATCTTCATTGACAGGAGAAGTATGGAATACAAAAACCTCATTGTAATCTGTAATACGATCCCCATCAGTATCCGAATTTGTGATGTCGGTAATGTATCCATCTAAACCATAATAGGCTTCTTCAATATCCATTAAACCATCATTATCCGTATCATTACTTGCAGGATTACTAAAATAATTGCCATCATCTGGTCTAAAATCTAGATAAGTTTTGCCAAATCCTAGAGGGCTTTCAAAAACATAATTTATTTCATTAGCTGTCAAAGCACTATTCCAAATAGCTACATTATCTATTGTTCCATTGAGATGTTCACCGTCTTCACTTCTACACATGTAATTATAATCTGTATCACTTTCAATAGTATCTAATGGTTGAAGTTCACCCTCTGAAATTAAAGTACCATTAACAAATAATTTAAACAAATCAAGGGACTCACTGTATGTTGCAGCAACGTGATACCATACACCTATTTGAGATTCAATACTGTTATTATTTATTGAGTATAAATTATCACCAGAACTAACTCTAAACTCAAATTGATTATCTGAGTTTATCCCAAGCCAGGTTTTACCATCTGCCACAGTCCCCACTATCGTAGAAAAGCTTCCTGTATAATTATCAAGTTTTACCCAAGATTGAACCGTATATTCATCGAATGCATTACTATTAATCGAATTAAATCTGACTCCATCATCTATTCCATCACAGTTAATACCTTTCTTAAATTTCGCAGGTTCTCTTCCAGCTCCGTTAAGTACAATCGCTATATCTGAATCTGGGACCATATTTGATGCACTTGTTGAATCAGTTCCATCAAACTTCCAATACCCCTTAACAAAAGGTTCACTATATGAAAAAATAGTATTTTCTATTCTACGATTATCGTACTCCAGAATATTTGAAAGACTATCATTATCAAAATCTTCATTAGAATCGTCTGTAAGAGGATCTAAACCCCAATAAAATTCCCAACCATCTGGCATTCCATCATCATCGGAATCAGGATCATTTGGATTAGTGCCTGCTAGATACTCCATAGCATTTGTAAAATACTCATCTGCAGAAGGTGGCCATCCAGAATTATCAGAATCAAAACCGTCCATATCTGCATCATCAGAACCATCTGATTTTATCATAGGATCAAATCCATTGGCTAATTCATATGGATCTGGCATTGTATCATTGTCACTGTCTACCTTTGTAGGATCACTGTATTTTGAGCCTAAATCAAAGGCATTTATCTCCTGATAATCTCCGATTGTATCATTATCAGTATCAGTACTTGTTGGATTTGTGAAATATTCATTTACCTCTTCACCATCATAAATACCATCCCCATCCGTATCATTATTATTAGGATCTGTAACATAAGTTCCATTAAAGCCTTCATACATATCTCTTAATCCATCTCTGTCACTATCTAAATGCTTAGGATCTGTCTTATGGGAATTTCCATTACGGTCATTCCAACCATAGAATTCTGCACCATCTAACAATCCGTCACCATCAAAATCAGGATTGTTGATTCCCGTACCCAATTTACTGTCTATATAATTTGGTAGGCCATCTTCGTCATTGTCTAGATCTAATGTACCATACATAGTCATTGTCCAATTGTTAAAGATACGATCTGAAGCACCACCACTCACTGTATCATTGACCTTAATTTTCCATTCACCAAATGTATTCTCACCCCAATGAACTACTGAAGTGAAGGTCCAATCATGGTAATGATCTCCTAAGTCCTGGTTATTCTCCCTAACTAATTCTGAGACAATGCCATTTGGCGACTCCAGAAATAAATTCAAATCGCCACGAGTACTATGCGTAATATTAACTAAAATTTCTACTGACTCAATATTGATACCCTGGTCTATTGAAATATTTGATGTTATACCTTCATTATTATTATCTAAAATATTTTTGTTAACTTCAATTTTACCAGTAGATAAACTAATTTCATTACCAATAGTTGTCCATGTTTTAGCAAGACTAACTGAAGCTGCTGCATCAACCAATCCATACCCGTATGCATGATTATACCAATTGCCTACCTCAGTCTGAAACCAACCAATATGATCTGAGTCTACCTTTCTAGAAGTCTGAACTAAAATATGCTGTACATCTCTCCATGTTAAGTTTGGATTAGCCTCCAACATGAGAGCTATTACTCCTGAAACCATAGGAGCTGCAGAGGAAGTCCCTTCCATGGTGAACGTATAGTTTGTAAGATTATGGCCTTCACTTCCAACTATATCTGTAGTAATTATATTAGCTAGATTATCTAAGTCTTGGCCATTAGAAGGTGCTGAAACAAGCAAATTTGAACCAGGTTCAGAATAAGTGGTCTGCTCTCCTTTCCAATCAATAGCCCCTACTGCAATAGTATACCTACTATTTGCATAGCCATCTTTATTCGAATTATCTCTGTTGGCTAAACCATTACCATTTGCCCAAACATAAATTGAGCCAAAATTATCTCTTCCCTGAGATATGCCAGTTTCAATTGCTGCTAGAGTTAAAGGATCCATTCCCTCTAAAACATTACCATCATCGATAGGCCCCCAACTATTAACATAAATATCTACCAAATCTAAACTATGACTTAAGGAAGCAGCTTCCAAACTATCAGTTCGACTGCAGTCTCCTCCAAGTAACCGAATGCCCACTATACTTGAATTGTATGCTACACCTGCAATTCCAATATCATTATTTCCCTTAGCACCTGCAATCCCCGATACTGCAGTACCATGCCAATCAATCTCACCATCGCCATTTGAATCTGAAGGCATTACATCATTATCATCACCGCAATAATCATAACTGTTTGAAGCTAAAAAATTAGGTGAAATATCGGGATGGCTATAATCAATACCATCATCTATAATTCCAATTACAACTCCATCTCCAGTAAATTCATTCCATGTAGTTTCAACATTAATGTCAACTCCTATAGTACCATTGTTTAATCCATTATTGTCAAGATACCATTGGTCGCCAGACTGATAGTAATGATCATTGGGTTCATATTTATTACTAAACTGTTTTTCAATTATCGGATAGAATGACCATATTTTTCCAGAAGACTGGAATTTATACAAAAGATTTTTTGCTAACTCACCACTTTGGAATTCAATTATCCAAGTTCCGTTCAAGATATTGAATTCATCATAGCCTACTACATTTTTATCATCAAGAATATTTGTAATCGAATGATTACAATAAGGATTATTGAGGACGACAACCCATTCTTTAGTCAGATAAATCTGAGAATTACTGTAATCTCGTAAATCAGATTCTCTACGAAAAGATGATTTTACATTTTTAGAAAATGTAGAATGACCGCACTCTGAAGTATCAATTATACTTTCCGAAAAACTTAACTGTGAAGCCTCAATGTTACTACTTGTATCTACAAAACTTATTCCGATTGAACTCAGAAGAAGTATAGCTACAAAATAAGCCTTCATAGTATTGCAGAGGAGGGGCATTCTAAAGACTTTCAGAATGGGAGACTTGAATATTCTCTCAATGATTCGGGATTTGCTAAAGCCTCTTTATTTTTAATTTTTTCTCCAATAATCGTTGATAATACCGCTTTTTCCACTTTTTTACCACTAATAGTATAAGGAATATCTGCAACTTCAAAAATATATTTTGGAACATGTCTAGGTGTATTCTTCATACGGATTAAAGATTTTATTTGATCAATCAAGTTTTCATTAAGTATAATACCTTCATTTAATTTCACACATAAGACTAATTCAACATCATCATTAATTGGTTTTCCAACAATAATTGCATCACTTATTTCAGAAATATTTTCAACCGAACGGTATATTTCTGCAGTTCCGATACGTACTCCGCCTGGATTCAGCGTGGTATCACTACGTCCCGATATTATTGCACCACCATTTTCAGTTATTTCAACATAATCTCCGTGCGTCCAAACATTTTTAAATTTCTCAAAATAAGCGGAAGTATATTTTTGATTCGATTCATCATTCCAAAAATGTATAGGCATTGAAGGGAAGGGCTTTACACACACTAATTCACCACTTTCGCCAATTATTGATTCTCCAGTTTCATTCCAAGATTGAACATCCATTCCTAGCTGAGCGCATTGAATCTCTCCTCTATGTACTGGCAAAATTGGAGACCCTCCTAAGAAACATCCAAGTATATCCGTACCACCTGAAATTGAAGATAATAATACATTTGATTTTACATTGCTATAGACCCAATCATATTGTTCTGAAACTAAGGGTGAACCAGTAGACAATACGGATTTGAGACTGGACAAATCAGATACTTCTCTAGGAACTAAGTTTGCATTGTTGCAAGCAGAGAGAAATTTAGGACTGGTGCCAAAATGTGTTACTTTAGTTCTCTCAGCTACATCCCAGAGACTACCTAAATTAGGATAACTTGGACTACCATCATATAACACAATTGTAGCTCCAGAAGCTAAACCTGAAACTAACCAATTCCACATCATCCATCCACATGTAGTAAACCAAAAAAGTCGATCTTTTCCAGCCTGAATATCACATTGTAATTGATGCTCCTTTAAATGTTGAATAAGTGTACCTCCTGCACCATGGACAATAGATTTTGGCGGGCCCGTTGTTCCAGATGAATACATTATGTACAAGGGATAGTCAAAGGGAAGTTGAACGAAATTAGGAGTATACGAGTTATTTGACAATAAACTATCGTATGAAATAACTGAATTATGATTTAAACTGCAACTAACTTCTACAAAATCAATACATACTACACTCTGAATACTATCAATTGATTCAATAACGCCGTTAATCTTCTCATCTAATGGAAATATTTTGCCATTATAGCTATATCCATTCGAGACAATTAAAATCGAAGGTTCTACTTGGCCAAATCGGTCAATTACACCTTGTGAACCAAAGTCAGGAGAACATGAAGTCCAAATGGCACCACAAGCAGTTGTAGCTAACATCAAAATAATAGATTCCACACAATTTGGTACAAATGCTGCAACTCTACTACCCTTCTTGATACCAAGACTTTCTAAACCTGTTTGAGCTTTAGAAACTGCAGTATTAAGATCTTTAAAAGTATATTTTTGATCGGCTCTATTTTCTCCAGTACTTATTATGGCAAGCTGATTTGGGCTACCTGATAATAAATTTTGAGCATAATTCAGTTCAGAACCAACAAACCATTGAGCTCCGGGCATCACAGGACCATCCAAAATGGAATCATAAATTTTCGAGTACTTTATTCCAGAGAATTTCCAGAATTCAGACCAAAAATCTTCCAAATTATCTATAGACCATTTGTGTAAATCAAAATATGAATCAAAATTTAATGGTAACTTATCAATGAAATCTGTAATTAATGCAGAATTCTTTCTTTCCTCTGAAGGATTCCACATTATTTTAGACATTATATTGTTAAATGCAAGGGAGTTAAATAGATTAGAGTACTGTCTAAGAATACTTTTATTAATTCAATATTGAAGACAGCAAATGGAACTTAAACAATATGAATTCAGATGAATTATTTAAAGGAAAACGAGTTATTATCTCAGGAGGCAGTAGAGGTATAGGGCTTTCAATTGCTAAGAAATTAGCAAAAGGAGGTGCAAAAATCTCTATTTTAGCTAAAACTGCGGAACCACATCCAAGACTTCCTGGAACCATTTTTACAGCAGCCGATGAAATAGAGAAATGTGGAGGTAAGGCATTACCTATTGTAACAGACATCAGGCATGAAGAACAAATCAAAAGTGCAGTCGAAAAGACAGTAGATGAATTTGGCGGTATCGATATAGTAATAAACAATGCCAGTGCTATTTCTCTTACCCCAACAACATATACTGAAATGAAACGTTTTGACTTAATGTTTTCAGTAAATGTCAGAGGTACATTTATGCTATCAAAGGAGTGTATTCCACATCTAATGAAGGGAAACAACCCTCATATTCTTAGCCTTTCTCCTCCCCTTGACATGAGTCCACAATGGTTTGCTCCTTCTTTAGCATATACAATGTCTAAATTTGGAATGAGTCAGTGCATTCTAGGCCTATCAGAAGAATTAAGAAGTGAAGGAATTGCGGCTAATGCCCTTTGGCCACACTCGATTATTGCCACGGCAGCTATAGGGAATACATTAATGGGAGAAGAAGCTTTTCCACACTGCCGCAAACCTGAAATTATAGCAGATGCTGCAAAAATTATACTATCAAAAGAAGCAAAAAAGCATACTGGAAATTTTCATATTGATGATGAACTTTTATCAAATGAAGGTATAACTGACTTTAGTATTTACAGGATGGACGTCACAAAACCATTATGGAAAGATTTCTTTGTACCTAAAAATACACCACAAGTAGAACCTCTACTTGACATAATGAACCCAAACTAATTACAGCATTCCTGCCTTTTGAATAATCATTAATTGTTCTGTTGATAGTTTTTCACCTGATAAGAATTTAGTGAACAACTCTTCAGCACTTGCTGCATTTGCTCTTTGATCTGCTGAACTTCCAGATCTTCCCTGGGAAGCTGTCATCCTATCTATCTCTTGCATACCTCTTAGATATTCAATATACTCATTGTGTACTTCATCCGCTTTTTCTTTAGCTTTAACAAATTGTTTTTGAGCAGCATCTGCCTTTCTACGTGTTTGACGATTCAATCTAAGTGAATCTTTCATTGTATGATGGGCCGTTTGTGCTTCCTGCCTAGACTTCTGCATCTTCTTACCTAATTCCCTACGTTTATTCTCTGACTCTCTAAAAGTATCTCGAGCATCTAATACCTCAGTATCAGTTTCAATTAATTCATCATGCTGTTTAATTTTATTTTGCAATGACGAAATTTCATCAACTAAGGCTCTTTCCTTGTCAGTAGTCAGAGGCGTTGTCATCTGCTTAAGCTCTAATTCTTGTATTTGCTTACGCAATCTAGACACTGGAGGTAAATTCCGTCCAGAAAATCTTTGCCGTTTAAGCTTTAAAAAATCATCCTTAAGAGTATTAGCCTGATTAGTTATCTCACGTCGTTCGTCTCTTATTTCACCAACTTCAATATTCAATCCATTCCTACGATCTCTGTGGACGTGAACATTATCCATGTGTTCTTTTGCTTTAAGATTCAAATCATTACGTTCTGCAGCATGTGACTGCGATTTTAAATTCAATTCATCTCGCTTAACTCTAAGTTCTTCAGCTTTCTTATGATATTCCTTTCTCAAATCTTTCAATTCAGATCTAGAAAGACCATCTAATTTATCAAAGGAAATTAAGGGTTCTTTGGTTTCATCTTCAGTTTCATCCTCACCATCACCATTTCCTTCATCTACTTTCTCTTTGGAGGCTTGTAATCTTTCTATAAGGTCCGATTTTTTTCCAGATAAAGGTAAACTTAATTCCTTTAATAATTCTTTTAATTTACTAACTGTTAAATCGTTATAATCAGGGGCGATTTCTGCAGAGCTTTCACTAACATTGGAAGGTTGTTCACCTTCAGTGACTGCAGTGGCTTGGGTTTCCTGCTCAGAATCCATTGAACTTAATATGGGTGATTAAACCCACGTCAACCTCAACCGAAAAGAGCACCAAGTCCGGATACTGCGTCTTCTTCGCTTACTTCTTCTTCTTCTTCTTCTTCTTCAGCTGGGGCCTCTTCTGAAGATGCTGCTGCAGCTGGTGCGGCGCCTGCAGCTGGTGCGGCGACTGCGGCTGTAGCCATTGCTTCCTCAATATCGACTCCTTCTAGAGAAGCTACAAGAGCCTCTGCTCTTGATTTATCTGCCTTGATGCCTGCGGCCTTCAAGACTTTCTCGACGCTTTTTGCGTCAACCTTTGTTCCTGCTGAGTGCAGTAACATTGCAGTATAGACGTATTCCATTTTTTTGCCTCCTTTGTATTATCCGAATAAAGCTCCAAGTCCCGAGCCAACATCTTCTTCAGATGCTTCCTCTTCCTCTTCATCTTCCTCATCTTTAGATGATTCTGCTTTCTCTTCCACTGGTGCTTGGGATACTGCTGCAGATGCAGCACTACCCAGCATTTCTTTCAACTCATCATCAACTCCATCTCCAGACTTACCTGCAACACCTAGCATTGCGCCATGTGCTTTAGCAAGTAGAGCCTTGATTGTTGACTCTGAAGGATATGCCGTAGACATTGCAACACCCAAAGCATCTCTTTGTGCTTTGGACAGCAATGAGGGCATAACTGATCCAGTGAAATACCGTGTATTGAATGCTAGATTGAATGCTTGTCCTGTAGCAGACTGAATGTTGCTACGGAACTCATCCATATCAATGTTCAATACATCTGATAGATAGAATGTCTCTCCATCAAATGCACCTAATAATTGCATTCCTACGGTTATCGGATAAATTTCAAGTTTAGTAAGTGCTGAAGCAACTTCAGCGCTAATAATATCGCCTTCAGCTACAGCTGTATGTTTTTTTCTAATTACAATTTTTCCCTTTTCAATAGCTGCCGGGAATCCTGCAGTTTGAAAATCTCCAACAATAGGACCTGCTGGGAAAGCTGTGGGTCCCTTTTCAATTACAATATTATATGGAGCAAGTTCACCACCCTTAGCAGGTGCCTGAGTTTGTGACTCTAATAACATTTGAAATATTTTGAAAGGATTCTCAGAAGAGGACAATAGTGCAAATTGACTTTGCCCAAAAGCATCAGCTACTTGATCAACTCCTTTTTTATTCTTAGACGCGTCTACAAGTGCTAATTTTAAAAGACGATTACGGGACATTCTTAATTTTACACCAAGATCCCTTAATGATGCTCGCATTGCTAACATTTGTTTTGCCCCAATACCTGAAACATCAACCAAACCAACAACATCTGAACCTTCAATAAAACTCTGAATGGCTGAAACTTCTTTACGTTTCCAATCTGCTACAAATGCTTCCGGTTTCATCCTAATCTCACCGCCTTACCCATTGTAGTTTTAACCCATACTGAAGCTATGTTGTCTGTTCCTCTATCTAAATTAGATTCTATACGTTTCATTACAGTTTCCATATTCTCAGCTAACTGTTCCTTTGACATTGACACGTTACCTATAGGTACATGGAATGTTGGACGATCTTTGGAACGTACAGGAACTAAATTTGTTAAACTCTTAATAATTCTTTCAATATCTGCTTGTGGTGGAATTGGACGAGGCATCTTACCTCTTGGACCTAAAACAACACCTAGACCTTTACCAATAGTTGCCATTAATCCCGTTTCAGCTACAAAGAAATCGAATTTATCTGCCAACTTGCGAGCTGCTCTTTTATTTTCTGAAAGCTCTTCAATTTGTTCTGGTGAAATTACAGTATCTACCACTTTTTTAGAAATAACTGCCATTTCTCCCTGGGCAAATACACCTACTCTAGCAGGTCTACCTCGACCATGTGGAAGAGAAACTTCCGCACTAATTCTCTTTTGAGGGTTTTGTAAGTCTACATCTCGAAGATTGACTGCAATTTCTACAGTCTCTACGAACTTACGTTCTCTGTCTGTTTCGAGAGCATCCTCGATAGCTTGATTTATCCTGTTTGATGCGATGGTTTCACCTCCGTAGTAAAGCGAGATTACATCTCTGCTACGGTATCCTGTCCGAAACAGGTGCATATATAAAATTATTCAAAATATTTTTATGAGATTTTTATAAATAGAGGTTTGAAATATTAAGCAAGGGAATCGACGTGATAGAAGCAAGAAATGTAATTAAAAAATATGGGTCTGTAACGGCACTCGATGATTTCTCTGTCGAAATACCAAAAGGGAAAATTGGTATTCTAGGACCTAATGGAGCTGGAAAGAGCACATTCGTTAAAATTGCCTTAGGATTAATTACTGCCAATTCTGGAAATGTTACTGTTTTAGGCGAAAATTTAGATAAGAATTCAATAAATATACGAAGAAAAATAGGCTACATGCCTGAACACGATTGCATACCTAATCACTTGTCTGGTGTCGAATTTTTGATTGAAATGGGATTGGTAAGTGGAATGGACACTCCAAGTGCTACTCAACGTACTCACGAAATTTTAGGCCATCTTCAAATGGGAGAAGAAAAATATAGAAAAATTGAAGAATACTCCGGAGGAATGCGTCAAAAAATAAAATTAGCTCAAGGATTAATTCATGGCCCGGAGATAATTTTTCTGGATGAACCAACTTCTGGACTTGATCCAAAAGCTAGACATGAAATGCTAGATACAATTAATGGTTTAACAAAAGTAAGCAATACAAATGTATTACTTAGTACGCACATTCTCCAAGACGTAGAAACTGTTTGTGATCATGTTATTATCGTAAATAACGGTAAATTACAAATGAAAGAAAGTGTAAATGAATTAATGAAAAAACAAAATGACTTTATCCAAGTAAGGCTTGGAGGAGACATAGACGGTTTTGCAAATATCTTGAAAATGAAGAAGATAAATCTGCTAAGTGATGGACGAACTTTACGAGTGCCATACGTAAATGAGGAAACTTTTCAACAAATTATTGATGCTGCTGTGGAAAGTAAATGCCAATTGTATGAAATGGAAAGAAGTAAAGTTACTATGGACAATGTTTACTTGGAGGCTATTGAATGAAAGAAGAAGCTCAAGTTAGCGAAAAATTTAAAAGATATGATGCTGAATTAACTACAAGAACTAGAATAGTAATCGGTATGGGCTTACGTGGATTTGCTAATCTAATTAAGTTTAATATGAAAAGTGGGTGGAATTTAGCCCTTGTCTTTTTAATTTATTTGTGGTCAATCGTATTTTTTGTACTAATGGCTTCAGAAAATAGCACATACCCTTGTGATGAAATGACCTCAGAATTCAAATATTGCCAACCTATTGCATACTATGGAGATATGGGCCTATGAGGCGTTAGACTGTTTCTAGTCACATTAGCTGCAATTGCCAGTGGGGGCTTGATAGCTAATGATATGAATGACAAATCTTTACACCTATATCTTTCAAGACCTATAAGCCGTTTAGACTATCTGATTGCTAGATTCATACCTATTTTTTTGCTACTACTTTTTGTAACTGTCTTGCCTAATATGATAACATTTATCACTCAATGGTCTAGTGCAGGTTTAGAATTTGATTGGATAATGAAGCACAAATGGCTAATGTTTGGCATTATAACCCAAGGCATATTTTACTCAGCATCTTATTCAATTATCGGCTTAACTTTCTCAACATTAATTAATAGAGAATATAGAGCTGCTGGAGCGTTCTTTCTTTTCGTTTACGGAACAAACATAATTGTAGAAATTTTCCACTTCTTTGTTGGTGATGATCGTGTACTATTACTTTCTATTACACATTTATTAGATATTGTTAGTTTTGAGATTTTTGGATCCGAATACTATTTCACTTCTTTAGGCCAACTAAAAGGCATTGAACTCTCCAATCTTGAAATATTTGGAACCTTAACTTTGGTCATTGGAGGATGTGGACTGTTTGTTAATTGGATGATTTCACAAATGGAGGCAAACAAATGAGTGAAGTCATCCTTGAAAACGTAACTAAAAATTATGGGAAAGTGCAAGGTATATCTGATATTTCCGTAGAAATTAAACCTGGTTTAACTGGTATTCTAGGTCCTAATGGAGCTGGAAAGTCTACTATGATGAAAATAATTTTAGGATTGTCAAGACCTTCAATAGGACGTGTAAGTGTTATGGGTAACAACCCTTTTACCAGCTGGGAACAAAGAAAGAAAATCGGATTTGTGCCTGAATATGACTGCTTTTATGAACACATGTCGGGTCTTGACTATGTTTCATATTTTTTACAAATGCATAATAATAGTTTAGAAAAATCTGATGAAATGGCAAAAGTCTCTCTACGTGAGTTAGGTCTAGGGGATGCCATGGATAGAAAAATAAGAACCTATTCCCGAGGTATGCGTCAGAAAACTAAAATTGCAAGAGCTTCAGTCTTCAATCCCGACATTTATGTTTTAGATGAACCATTTCAAGGTGCGGATCCAAGTACAAGACATCTGCTAATGATGAAAATGAAAGAATGGGCAAGCGAAGGGAAAACTATAATGATTTCAAGCCACATACTTCATGATATAGAAAATTTAACTGATCAGATTATATTAATAAATAATGGACGAATGCTAGCTTCAGGTAATCGACATGAGATTCGTAATCTAATGAATAATATTCCAAGACAAGTCCATGTTACACCTATTGATAGTAAAAATTTAAGAAAGTTAGCTAAAAGAATGATGGATGAATCTTGGGTGAGAGCCACAAGAATTGATAATAACGAGCTAATAATTGAAACTGATAGTGCCGAAACATTCTATTCAGAGTTACCACGAATTGTTAAGAAAGAAAAAATAAAAATAGAAAAGATCAATTCTAAGGATGATTCTCTAGATTCACTATATACTAAATTAGTGGGAGGCGCCCAATGGAAATAAAGGATATTTTGGATAGAGCAACAAATTTAGGAAAACCTATCATAAAAGACGCAATCTTACGATTGTTAATGAACAAATTGACTTGGATTCTTATACTAATTTTATTGCTTCCAGCTATATTGGGACTATGGGCTTATACAAATGAACAAGATGAACGCCAAGTTCAAGAAATAGGCGGAGATAAAATATATTATTATGATACTGAAAATGAATTAGCCGGAACACCAATACATGAAAATGTACGTGAAACCTTTATTGATATCTCAAATGCTTTCTTGATTAAATTTATAGGAGTACTAATGGCTATAATGTTCGCCTCAGAATTAATTAATGAAGAATTCAATAAGAAAACTATCCAAATTTTGAGAACAACGCCAATAAGGCCTTTTGAAATTATACTCTATAGATATATTGCAGGCGTGGTTTGCATGTTTAGTATTCTCGCAGTCACAAGCCTAATTTATTATATAATAACAATGATGAATGCAGGACTTTATGGGATTAAAGAAGAGTCTGATGTTTTATTTTTAGTAATCAAATTATTGTTGCTTGAATCTGTAGCCTACATTGGAATTTTCATATTGATTTCAGTATACTTTGACAGACCTTTTTTCTTGGGAATAATATACTGGATGTTATGGGAAATGATAGTCTCTGGAGGAAATTATCAACAAATTACAGTTAGCCACTATCTTAATTCGACCCTATTCCAAGGACTTAAAAATATGGGATGGGATGTTTCAACTGAAGATTTTGGACTAATAAAGTCTGCTGGGGACGAAACTTTAGATTTAGTTACTGAGCCTTTTACTGCAGCCATAATTATAGCAATTTTAGCTTTGATTACAGTAGGACTAAGTGCCAGAGGGATAGAAAGAAGACAATTCTAAAGTTTTATTAAAAGGGGAAAATAGGAGCGACGCTTATGGCTAAAAAAGATTACTACGAAATTTTGGATGTCCCTAAAGATTCTGATGAAAGAACAATAAAGAAAGCTTATCGTAAATTAGCACGAAAGCATCATCCTGACGCTAGTGAAGAAAGTCCAGAAATTGCTGAAAAGAAATTCAAAGAAGTTTCTGAAGCATATGAAGTCCTAGCCGATAAAGAAAAACGAGAAAGATACGATAGATATGGTCACAAAGGTGTTGATTTCGGCGGAGGTGGATTCTCATGGGACCAATTTAGTCACGGTGGAGATGTTTCAGATTTATTTGGTCAAATCTTTGGAGGCGGTCAAGGTGGAGGAGGTATGGGTGATGTATTTTCACAACTTTTCGGTGGAGGTCAAAGAAGACCTGATAACCGTGGTGATGACCTAAGATACGATATTACTCTTACACTGGAGGAAGCGTACAAAGGAATCGAAAAAGAGGTAGAAATTCCAAGAAATGGAAATTGTGGGAAATGTTCAGGATCGGGAGCAGCTGATGGAGGCTCTGCAAAAACTTGTGGAACCTGTGGTGGCCAGGGCATTGTTAGAAGAATGAAACAGCGAAGTTTCATGCAAACCATCACTACAGATAATTGTTCTGACTGTAGAGGAAATGGGAAAATAATAGATAAACCTTGTAGAGATTGTAGAGGTTCTGGAATAGTGGCCATTAAGAAAAAAATAAAATTAAGAATTCCACCCGGTGCAGACGATGGATTTAGACTTAGGATGCGAGGTCAGGGTAGTGCAGGACCAAATAATGGCCAAAAAGGTGATCTTTACATAATTGTTAATGTAAGAAAACATGAGCTATTCCAAAGGCAAGAAAATGAAATAATATTGGATCTTGAAATTACACCTGCGCAAGCAGTTATTGGAGATAGCATGAGAGTACCTACTTTATCTGGAAATGTCAAATTAAAAATACCTTCTGGAACACAGTCAGGAGATATTCTAAGATTGAAAGGAAAAGGTATGCCTGATATTACCAGACCTAGTTTGAAGGGAAGTCAACACGTAAGGGTAAATGTTAAAGTACCTAAACCTAATGGTAAAACAAGGAAGTTGTGGGAAGAACTAAAAAAATTAGATTCAGAAAAACCTTCCTTTTTGGATAGAATGAGGAATACATTTGGCTGAAGACGAAGACATAGAACAAGATAGTGATGAATACC
>JAAZXP010000029.1 GCA_014240055.1 Methanobacteriota archaeon
GTCCTAAGAGAGAAACAGTTGTTGGAGATCACGATAGACTTTCCGGAGAAGGTGAAACACCACAAGAATATACGCTTCTAAAATTTAAAGGAGAAGAATATTTCCTTGTTGCTGCAACATTACGCCCAGAAACCGTATTTGGTCAAACTAACATTTGGGTTGATGGTGAAGGCACATACGTTAAGGCGAAAGTAGGCGAAGAAATATGGGTTATGTCACAGAAGATGCCTCAGAAATTGAGATTACAGGGGCATGAAGTAGAAGAGTTAGGTGCAATCGAGGGCCGTAGTTTAGTTGGACAGAGATATGTAGCTCCTCAAATTAATAGAGAAGTACTAGTTTTACCTTCCAAATTTTGCGATGCAGCGATTGGGTCTGGTATTGTTACCTCAGTACCTAGTGATTCTCCAGATGACTATCAAGGTTTAGTAGATTTACAAAATTCAAGTTCTGATTGCGAAAGTTGGGGATTAGATTTTGAAGAAGTAAAAGCAATTCAACCAATTCCAATTTTAGATTCTGGTGAAATGGGTACGCTTCCAGCACCAAAACTTTGTAATGATTTGGGAGTTAAAGACCAAACTGAAAGAAATAAGCTGGATAAAGCTAAACAAGAATTGTACATGCATAGTTTCAATCATGGAGTTATGCTAGATTCTGCAGACTATGTGGCAGGTAAACCAGTCGAAGAAGCACGTGATATTGTAAAAAACAGATTAGTTGAAAAAGGAAAAGCTGCAATTTATTATGAGCTTACAGGTCCAGTTCAATCTCGATGGCTTGCAGATTGTATGGTTAAAATTGTAGATAATCAATGGTTCTTGGAATATAGTAGTGAGGATTGGACTAAACTAACTGAAGAAGCACTTGCATCTATGGAATTGTATCCTTCAAAGTCTCGCTCTCAATTCGAATATGTTTTGCAGTGGTTAAACAATTGGGCCTGTGTTCGGGAAAAAGGATTAGGAACAAGATTGCCATGGGATGAAAATTGGGTTATCGAATCATTGAGTGATTCAACAATTTACATGGCCTTCTACACAGTCGCTCATTACCTGAAAGAGTTGGATGAAGAACAGTTAACAGAATCATTATTTGATGCGATATTCGGGGAAGGAAATACCAAGTTAGCAGCTGAAGAAAGTGGAATAACACAAGCTGAGGTACTAAAATGGCGTAATGAATTCAATTACTGGTATCCTTATGATTTGCGAATTAGCGGCAAAGATTTGATTCAGAATCATTTGTCTTTCAGTCTTTTCAATCATACAGCAATGTTTGAGAAAGATAAATGGCCGAAAGGTTTTGCAGTCAATGGATGGGTACTTGTTAACGGTGAAAAAATGTCAAAATCCAAAGGGAATTTTTTTACACTTAAAGAATTAAATGAAAAATATGGAGCCGATGTTGTTCGTTTCACATTATGTAATGCAGGAGAAGGTTTAGATGATCCTAATTGGGAATTGTCTTTTGCTGAAACTGCAGGTAAAAAGTTGAATAACTGGTTGTCTTTTGTTAAAGAAAATAAGGGTAAAGGCCGTACCACTTCACACCCAGTTGATGCTTGGTTCCGTGAAATAATGGCAAGTATTTCATATCAGGCTAATGCAGCTTCTGAAAGATTGAAATTTAGAACTTCTACCCGCCTTATCTTTTTTGAACTTTCTCAATATTTCAAATGGTATCTTCAGAGAACTGGAGAAGCCCATCAAGATATTTTGAAGGAATATATTTCGATTGTAACTAGAGGTATTGCTCCAATAGTTCCTCATACTGCAGAAGAAGCTTGGTCAATTAGCGGAGAAGAAGATTTTGTTCTTAATCAACCATTCCCAGAAGGTCATAAACCTGATTTAACTTTAGTAACAGGTGAAGATTTAGTTAAACAAACTTTAGAAGATACTAGAGCTATTTTGAATATAGCTGGAATAGATAATCCTAAAGAAATAGTATTCATAGTTGCACCGGAGTGGAAATGGAATGCAATTCATACAGCAGGTCAATTAGCAGATGGTCGTGGACAGGTTAAATTAAATCAACTTATCTCAAGTGTAATGCCAAATATACCTCCAGAATCGAAAAAGTTGGGGGCCGATTTCTTAAAAAAATGGGTTTTGAGAGATATTCCTTCTCTAGGTCCAGATTGGCAAAACAAGTATAGTTTACAGATAGATGAAGAAGAAATTTTGTCAGAGTCTATAGAATTTTTCAGTAAGGTTTTTGACTGTGAAATATCAGTTGTCAATGCAGACCGAGCAAGGTCTAGGCATGTCGCTAAAGGAAATCAAAGTTCACCATTGAGGCCTGCGATTTTCGTTTCCTAAAATCGTTTTTATCGTCCATAAAACACTGCTAAAAACCTACTTATTCTTTTTCCCAATCTTTATAAATGCCTTTCTTTTCCGACGGACCCCGAGTGAGAGCATTTGCTCTCTGGAGACAAAGAATATGACTAAAAAGCGAAATTCGCGAATAGCCTTGCTAGCCGTAGTAATGCTCCTTTCAGGAGCTTTATTAGGACTAATATCAGAGGAATCTTCAGCTGCAGAATATGACGCAGTTGGTTTCATTTCCTCATCAGATTCTTCTGGAGTATCTGTGACCTATATCAATCAAGCAACTGGAAGCACAGCAACTGTGGCCAGTCAGGAAGATGGTTCATATTCATTTGAAGATTTAGTTGATGGCGAGTATTCAGTTAGGTATTCGAAAGCAGGTTCATTATCTGTTTTAGATACCTGGAGTATACCTTCAGATTTGCCTTTGGCAGAAGTATCCATGAGTGATGCTCCATCCGGTGCTACTTCAGTTACAGTTAATGTAAAAGATGGAGAGGGTGCAGATGTTAGTGGTGCTACAGTTTACTTGATGTCAGCAGTTGATGAAGATTCCTGGTGGGATGGTGTTTCAGTAGGATATACAGTTTCTGATGCAACAGGTGTTGACGGTAATGTAGTTTTTGATAATTTGACCTCAGATCAATATGAGATTAGAGCAGAATTAGCAGGATATGCTACAGCATTTGGAGATACCTCTAATACAAATATAGTAATGAATGCTTTGGACGATACCAACAAGCAAACAGTACGTGTCTTTGATCCTTCAGGCAGTCCATTAGGAGATGCAACAGTTTTCATGTATGATGCAACTTCATCTACATGGTATGACGCAACTAAAGTAGGATACACTTACTACTTACACCCTATAACTTCCTCTGAAGTTTATGTGTATGCTTATCATGAGGATTATACACCTTCGGTAAAGAAAATAGCTAGTGTTTCAGGTATAGCTACTCACAATATAAATGTACACGAGAATTCTGCAGCTCACAATGATTTAATTTATATCAATGCAGCCCCATCAAATGGTGGTCAGTCAATGGAACCATTATCTGGTGACAGAATGGTCAAACTAAATCCAGGACCTACTGCTAGTATGTCTGTAACAACTGATACAACTGAAATGGATGGTAATCACGTTATAGCAGCAGATGGCTCAGTTAATTTCTCAGCCTCTTCTTCGACTTCACCAGTTGGTGGACTCACATACAGCTGGGGTTCAGAAACTTTCACAAACTCATACGCAGCCGGTGAACATACAGAAAGCGTTACAGTTACAGACGAGTTTGGTGCACAAGATACAGCTAGTATTACAATAATAGCAGATGGGGATGATCCTATTGCAGCTTTTACAGCAATTGTAAAAACTAATGCCGGCTCAGAGAGCATGGCTTACAATGGTTCTAATCTTAATGAAGACTTCAATACCGTTGTTTTCAATGCATCTACTTCCAGTGACTCAGTTGGTATTGCTTCTTATTCTTGGAGTTTTGGAGATGAATCTTCAGACTCAGGTTCAGTTGTAAACCATATATTTGATAATCCAGGAACACATGATGTTGTATTAACAGTAACAGATACAGCAGGTAACTCAGACACTGAAACAATGTCTGTAATGGTCAATGATGCTACACCACCTAGTGCAGCATTCAGTTGGTATTATCTAAATGAAACTGGTAGTGAAATTACTGGAGCTTCAATGGAAGGCGAAGTCACATATTTCAATGCAAGCAGCTCTTCAGATAATTCTGGAGACGATTTAAGCTATGCTTGGGACTTTGGAGACGGTAGTGAAGCTACAGGAGCTACTCCAGAACATACATTCAATGGAACTATTGAAGATGGTTTCAATGTGGTTCTTACAGTAACTGATTCATCAGACATGTCTGATGTTATCTCATACAAAATTCAACCAGCTTTGAAAGCTAGACCTGATATTTACATGGTATCTATGAGCTTTAGTAATGACAATCCTAGCGAAGGAGATGTTGTTACTTTAGATGCAACAGTCAAATGTCTTTGTGAAGATGCAAAAGTAGATAGTCCTTTCGAAGTAGCTTTCCATTTGGATAGTTTAGAAGGAACTTTAATTGGCACAGTAATGGTTGATGGTGCAGATTTAGAATCTATAAACAATGGTACAAATGTAAATGTTACAGCAACCTGGACTGCAATATCTGGAGCCCAGACCATATTTGTGAATGCTGATTCAAATGATATTATCGATGAAAGTATCGAAAAGAATGAGATTTCAAAGGTAATAACTGTTAGCGCTTCTGATGATTCATCAGATGTTACCTCTATGACAATGATAATAGTTGTTGTATTGGCAGCTTTCGGAACAGTTGCATACATTTACCGAGATTCTCTATTCGGTAATTAAATAGTCAACTAAGAAAGAGACTAGGGTATGGAAACTGACCTAGTCCTCGGTCTTACTATAGCTGGCATTACGCTAGGCATAGTCGAAGGATTAAAGCCAGGTCCATTACTGACAACTGTAATCAAAGAAACATTGACGAATGGTTTCAGAGGTGGAATACGGGCAGCTTCAGCTCCATTCTTCACAGACGGTCCGTTAATACTCTTTAGTATTTTTATGGCGGGTTGGATAGCAAACCAACCACTAGTTTTCTGCGGGATTGCAGTACTTGGAGCTCTCTTTCTTACCAGAATGGGAATGGAATGTTTTAATCCCGAAATTCCAGATATTGATCCTACAGATGTAGATTTAACTCAATCTTTAAAGAAAGGAATTATAACCAATTTATTGAATCCTAATGCATACATTTTCTGGTTATTAATTGGAGGGCCATTAATGGCTACAGTAGCCGATTCCGAACCAATAGCACCTTTTGCATACGCAATTTCCTTCTTGGTTAGTATTGTATTAGTAAAAATTACAATAGCTTATTTCTTTAGTAAGGCACAAGTTAATCTTTCATCTGATAGGTATTTACTAACATTAAAGATTTGTGGACTGGCAATGTTTATTTTTGCTGGAAGCTTTCTCTACAAAGCTTATGATTTGTGGCAAAATGGGCTCTAAATAATAAATATAACAATGTATGACTGATTAATGAGATTTATTGGCTCCTTATTTCTTGGACTGTGTTTTCTAATCTATGCACAGTACTGCCATCAAAATGGAGGATCTCATCACAAAGGAAGAGGATGGGTCACTAAAGAAGAAGCTCCCAAAACTCATATTTTTCAAATGATATTGCTTATTGTAATTGGATTAATTCAAATAAGTTTCTTTGTTTACGCTAATCTAAAGGGTTTCTAATGTCCGCGTTTTGCCATCTTAGTTTCAAGACTGGATTCTTCCAATCCAGGCATTGATTCTCCAATATTTCTAGAAACATCTCCAACTAATTTAGCCTCATTGAAATGAGCTGTAGCTTTGACGACAGCCTTAGCCATTGTTGTTGGATCCTCTGATTTGAAAATTCCAGATCCAACAAAGACACCATCCATTCCAAATTGCATCATTAATGCAGCATCAGCCGGAGTTGCAATACCGCCAGCTGTGAATGTAACTACTGGTAATCTACCTAATCTCTTGATATCTTCTAAAATTCCAACAATTTCACTTTCAATGGTGGCTCTGTCCTTTCCGAATGGATTAAAATCAGTTGATTCTCCTAAGTTTACTTTAGCTTCGTGATCCAAAACAAAGAATTTTTCAGCCATTTTAGTTGCAATAGCTTTAAGATTTTTAGATTTCTTTACAACTTCAATTTCGGCTTGTAATAATCTAGCATGTCTCATTGCAGCAACGACATTTCCGGTTCCAGCTTCTCCTTTAGTTCTAATCATAGCTGCACCTTCCCATATTCTTCTGACTGCCTCTCCTAAAGAAGTAGCTCCGCAAACAAATGGCACTGTAAAATCGTCTTTTACAACATGATAGTAAGGATCTGCAGGAGTTAGTACTTCAGATTCATCAATCATATCTACGCCTAATTCTTCCAGAACTCTTGCTTCAGCAGTATGTCCAATTCTACACTTAGCCATAATTGGAATACTAGTACATTCAATAATTTCGCTAATCATATTAGGGTTTGACATCCTTGCTACTCCACCATCTGCCCTTATGTCTGAAGGTACACGTTCCAAAGCCATAACTGCAACAGCTCCAGCATCCTCTGCAATCTTTGCTTGCTCAGCATTCACTACATCCATGATGACTCCGCCTTTTTGCATTCTTGCGAAACCACGTTTTACGAGTTCTTTACCGTGTCTCAATGATTCTAAATCTAGTTCTCTACTCATTTTTTCTCCTATTGGTGGATTGGGTGGGATTTGAACCCACAATTACCACTTTGTGAAAGCGGTTTTCTTCTAATTTGACATACAGGCCCATGAGTTATAACTGTTGGCACCGATTTTAAAAAACTTAAGGAATTATATTGCACTATTTGCTTCCAAATGTTGAACTGCAGCTTCACTTAATTGTTCATATAATTCGTCGTCTTCAACATTAGAATATGATACTTTGTTACCTAGTCCCCGATTAATCATCATAATTTCAAACTCTGAGCCTATATTATCAACATAGGACATGATGGCATATTCATTCCCTTCAACTTCTAAAGCCCCGTGTATTTTCATCTTAATTTCTATACCATCTTGATCTTCAAAAATTTCTATATCATCCTCATTGGTTTCAACTTTTGCTTCTGAACTAGATTTAGATCCGAAAAGTCGACTCCCCCATCCTTTGAGCTTAGTTTCTTCTTCATCAATTTCTCGCCCCATAGCTCCAGACCAAGTTTTGATGATGTCATCTTTACTCATTCCAATAGTAGATTCAACTTTTTTCCAATTATTTAAAATCCAAGGAGGGTTGTCAAATTTACTACATAGAGCTTGTAAAAACATTCGCAAGTCATTTGGATTTTCTGTTCCAATTTTAAGTTCAATTAGAGAGTTTTTTGGACTTCCAAAAAATCCCTTATATTTTATTGCACTAAGTCTAGCTTTGAAACCTGCAAAACGAAAAGAGATGCTCCAGTTCATTTCATCAAAACCACTTTCTCTAAGTCTTATTTTAGCTCCGTCATCGACAGTGGTACAAGCTTCCCAGAATTTTTCTCCAAAATCAGTAAACCATAATAGCCCAAAAGTACCTCGATTCTTAATTTCATATTCTCCTAACTTCAAGGCTCCAGTTTTCAACATAGGGTGTTTGTTACGCGGCTGAGCTATCAATGTGACTGAATGCACTAATTTAGCACGAATAGGCATGCATAAAACATCACCGCTAGTTTTAATAACGGCTTACCTCAACAGAACGTAGGCCTTAGGGTCATTGACGGTACTCAATTCACAAATCTGCCTTTGGATTTATACATTGGCATTATTAGCAGAATTAACCCGCCCATGGTTCAAGGTTAAAATAAAAGAGATGGTAATATGAATATAGACCCAACAAGTAGTAAATACGTTATTAAAGCTTCAATTAGAGCAAATGGCGTAGTAAATAAATCAGATGTAGTAGGAGCCGTTTTCGGTCAGACAGAAGGATTATTAGGTGATGAATTAGATCTTCGAGATCTTCAGAAAAGCGGACGTATGGGCCGTGTAGAAGTAGAAATACGAAGTGACAAAGGAAAGTCCAATGGAGAAATAGTAATTTCTTCAAGCATGGATCAAGTAGAAACTTCCGTTTTTGCAGCAGCTTTGGAAACAGTAGAACGTGTAGGGCCTTGTAAGGCAACTGTTAAAGTTACAGCATTAGAAGACAGTCGTTCTACCAAGCGTGAAACAATTATTGATCGTGCACGTACTTTGTTAATTGACCTAATCAAGAATTCACGAACAGCAGGTTCAACAATAACCGATACAGTTCGTCAAGCACTACAAGTAGAAGAAATAGTTCGATTTAAAGGCAAATTGCCTGCAGGTCCGAATGTTGAAACTAGTGACGCAGTCATAGTAGTAGAAGGACGCGGAGATGTTTTGAATTTATTGAAACATGGAATAAAAAACTCAGTAGCAGTAGAAGGAACTAACATACCTAGAGAAGTCGTAGGACTAAGTAAGGAAAGAACAGTTACAGCCTTCGTTGATGGTGACAGAGGTGGCCAGATGATAATTCAAGAGCTTTTACAAGTTGCTGAAATAGATTTCATTGCTAGAGCTCCAGAAAATACAGAAGTCGAATATTTGACACATAAACAAATAATGAAGTCATTGAGAGACAAAGTAACTGCAGAATTGTTCATGGAACAAAATAAATGGGCTAGACCAGAATCGGGTAATTCTAAAAAACCACCTAAGAAGAACACCTCAAAAGGTCCTTCTAAAATTGGTTCAAAACCAAGTCCTGCACCTAAAACTGCAGCACCTAAGGCAGCCGAACCTGCTGCAGAACCTGTAGTGGCCAGTCCAATTTTTATTAAGCAATTAGATCAACTTCAAGGAAGTAAGAATGCACGATTACTAATGGGCGAAGAAATGGCAGATGAAGTTTCAATAGGTGGTCTTCAAGAAGTTCTTGAGAAGCATAAAAGTAATGGAGTAAATACATTAGTCATGGATGGGATTATTACCCAAAGACTAATCGAATTAGTTTCCAAAGCAGGAATAAAGACAGTTGTAGCCGAAAAGAAAGGCCCTCTACCAAGAGACCCTGTCGGAATTTCAATGTTTACTCGTGAAGATTTAGCTTAGAATAATATCTATTCTAAATTCGTTAGGCTATAGCCAAATGGTTATATCCCACACTAGGGGTGAGCTTAGGCTATGGCCGACGAAGTTAAGATAGATGAAGAAGGTTTACGACGTTCTGCTCGAAGTCAGATAATAGTAGACACTATTGAACGTAGTCTTGAAAAGATGATATTTGTAGAGTCTAATCTGGGTAAAGAAATGGAACCTCAGGATCTTTTCCAAGTAAGAAGAGAAGCAGTAGCAGCAGTTGCAGAATTAAAATATGCAATTTCTGTTCTAACCGGGAAGCTAGAGATTTAATGTCTTCACGGCTGGTACTCGCTCTGGACGAAACAGATCCAGCGCGAGCTTTAGAGATTGCTAAGATAGTTTCTCCTTTTGTTGCTAAAATAAAAATAAATTATCCTTTAGTTTTATCTGCAGGATTAGATATTGTTACAGAGATATCTAAATTCAGTCCAGTAATTTGTGACTTTAAAGTTGCAGATATTCCGAATACAAATCGGCTTATTTCAGAAGCTGTTTTCAATGCTGGAGCTACAGGAATTATAGCACATGCTTTTCCAGGTCCAGAATCACTTAGGGCAATCAAGGATGTAGCGGATTCTAAAGAAATTTATGTTGTAATTACAATGTCCCATCCCAAAGGCGGTGAATTTTTCAATATAGAAAAATTTTGTGGTTTAGCTTTAGAAATAGGAGCTACAGGAGTAATTGCACCAGCTACAAGACCTGAAGATGTAGCTCAAATAAGAAAGTTAGTAGGTAATTTGAAGATAATATCTCCCGGAGTAGGCGCTCAAGGTGGCAGCTCTCAAGAAACTCTCAAAGCAGGCGCAGATTATATCATAGTTGGAAGAGGCATTTATCTTTCAGATGATCCTGCAGCTGCAGCAGAAAAATATTTTCGTGAATTTTCAATAAATGATTAAACTTAATTCTTTCTTTAAATCATTTGGTTCTAGGAAGATTTTAAGAGGAATTGATTTAGAAATAAATTCAGGAGAGATTGTAACATTAGTTGGGAATAATGGAAGTGGTAAAACTACGTTACTTCGTTGTATCAATACTTTAGATTTTCCTGATAGTTATATCTTAGCAGAAGTTGACGGTTTTGATTTAGAAAAATATCCTGAAGAAGTTCGTTCACGTGTAGGTTATTTGGCTCATAATCCGCCTTTTTATCCAGAATTAACTGGAGCTGAAAATCTAAAGCTATGGCTCGAATTGAATTCAGTGGATGATGCGGAAGCAAGAGCTCGGGACTTTTTAGGACAAGTAGGTTTGATTTCGTTTAGCGATGATTTATCTGGGAATTATTCAAGAGGCATGGTTCAGAGATTAGGTTTTGCTATGGCCCTTTCACATTCTCCAACTACTTTACTTTTAGATGAACCATTTACAGGTCTTGACTCTGAAGGTATCGAAATAATCTCTAATTTATTGCAGAAAGCTAAAGAGAATGATTGCAGCATTATAATTGTCACTCATGATAAAGTAACTTATGCAGATAGAGTGTTAGAATTAGTTCGAGGTGAAGTCCAATGAATCCAATCATTGTTCTTATCAAAAAAGAACTAAAAGTTGAGTTAAGATCATTACAAGGTATAGTTGCTTCATGTATGCTTTCTTTCATGATTTTAATGTCTTTTAAATTTTCCATAGTTTCGAATTCCTTGGTTACAGGTTCAGGGATTCTTTGGGCTTCCATTTTACTGACTGGTTTAGGCTTGATTACACATATTTCAACACGTGAAGCGGAAAGAGGTACGTTAGACATTCTTAAGTTATCTTCAATTTCCAGATATCAATTATTTTTAGGAAGAATGCTAGGATCTTTAGCTCTATTATGGGTTCTAAGCAGTGTGATATTCATTCTTTATATTGTAATATTTGAAAATCAATTCAGCAATGATTTATTTTTAGCTTATTTTGTTGTTTTAGTTGGTAGTATTGGCCTTTCAGCAGTTGGAACTTTAGCAGCAAGTACTGCTACTCCATTACATGGTGGTTGGATGATCACATCTCTTTTTGCGATACCTATTCTATTGTTCACAGTTATTGAGGCAGCAATAAGATGTACTGATTCTTTAATTTCAGGCTCATCTGACTTTGAATTAGCATTTATGTTATTGGTTCTTTACAACGCAGTTTTCGTATTCGGTGGTGCGTGGTTGAGCGAAATTTCAGAATAAGGTTATACCTTCTTTTTTCAACAATTCTTTCTTCTTTTCAATACCACCAGATCCACTATAACCACCAATATCTCCATTAGAACAGATTACTCTGTGGCAAGGGGTTTTGATTGGGTTTGGATTGGCTCCACAAGCATTTGCAACAGCTCTTGCGGCTTTAGGTTTTCCAATGTTCTTAGCAATTTGACTATAAGTTATAATTTCTCCACTAGGTATTTTGTCTATTTCATTCCAGACTTTTTTTTGGAAAGCAGTTCCTCCACTCATTTTTTAAGCTTTAGAGAAGCAGAATTAATACAATATCTTAATCCAGTTGGTTGAGGACCATCATCAAACAAATGACCTAAGTGGGAATCACAATTTGAACAAACAACTTCAATACGCTTCATTCCATAAGAAATGTCTTCTTTTTCAGCAACAATTTGTTCACTGGCTTCTTTGAAAAAACTAGGCCATCCCGTTCCCGAATCAAATTTGTGTTGTGATTCAAATAGTATTTCGTCACAGCATGTACAATGGTATTTGCCGTCATCATGACAATCCCAATATTCGTTTTGAAATGGAGGCTCAGTAGCACTGCATCTACAAACTTGGTATTGTTCTGGTGTTAACTTCTCTTTCCACTCATCCTCACTCATTAAATAATTCCTGCGGACTTACCGCCTTTTTCGAATGCATTTAGGGCCAGATCTAAATCATCTTTCTCTAATCCTGCGCTCATCATAACTCTAATTCTTGATTTGTCAGGAGAAACCATTGGGAAAACAATAGGCAATGCAAACACATCCATTTCCAATAATTTTGCGCTCAATTCTTTTGCTTTATGAGATTCTCCACACATAACTGGAATGATTGGAGTCTCAGACACACCAGTATCAAATCCCATAGATTGAACTTCTTTTCTGAAATATTCGGTATTTGACCACAATTTCTCGACGTGTTCAGGTTCACTTTCCAATACTTCTATCGAGGCTTTACAAGCTGCAATAGTAGCCGGAGGTGCAGAACCAGATAGTAACATTGTTCTTGATTTATTGAAAGCATAATCAACCATGTGTTTTTCACCGGCAACAAGACCGCCCACTACTCCAAATGCTTTTGAGAAAGAACCAGATTCCATATCTACTTCATCTTCAACACCAAAATGAGCACCTATCCCTCTTCCACCAGCTAGAACACCTTCACCATGACAATCATCAATGTATGTCATTGCACCATATTCTATCGCTAATTTTGTTATCTTATCTAAAGGTGCAATATCTCCATCCATAGAGAACACACCATCACTAATTACTAAAGTTTTTTCACTTTTCTTTGTAGCTTCTTTCAATCGTTCTTCCAATTCTCCCATATCGTTATGAGCATAAATGGTTCGATTTTCTTTTTTGACACTAGATAATCTTACTCCATCTATAATTGAACCGTGGTTGAGTTGATCAGAAATAATAGAATCGTTTTTACCAGCTAATTGAGGTATCAATCCAGAATTTACTGCAAATCCAGTTTGGTAGTATAGTGCAGCTTCACGATTCTTAAATCTAGCAATTGTATCCTCAAGTTCGTTATGAATGTCCATATTGCCTGCAATAGGTCTAACACTTCCACTTCCAGCCCCATGTGATTTTACAGCATCAATAGCGGCTTGTTTGACTTTAGGATGATTACTCATGCTGAGATAATTGTTTGCACATAGCATTATTCTTTCTTTATCATCAATAATAGCTCTTCCTGTAGATGGACCAGTAATCACTGGTGGTTTCCAATCAAATCCTTTTTTGACTAAATCATCATATTCCGATTTCATCCATTCAGTAGGTGTTGCCATTCAATTCCTCAAATTTTTTAGCATATCCTTAGTCATAGTTTTAATGTCAAATTTTGGTTTCCATCCCCAATCCTTTTTTGCAGCTCCATCGTCTATTGTAACCGGCCAAGAGTCTGCAATTTCTTGGCGAGAATCTGGTTTAAAGGTACATTCGAAATTTGGAATCACTTTTTGAATTGACTCAGCAAGTTCTCCAGCTGAGAAACTCATTCCAGAAAGGTTGTAGTTGGAATGATATTTTAGAGATTTTAACGGAGCATCCATCAATTCCAGAGTACCTCTTATTGCATCAGGCATGTACATCATTGGTAATCTAGTTTCTTCATTAACAAAGCATTGATATTTTTCATTTTGAGCAGCTCCGAAATAAATTTCAACGGCATAATCAGTTGTCCCTCCACTTGGTTTATTTTTCCAACTAATTAATCCAGGATATCGTATTCCTCTAATATCCACATTATACTTATTAACATAATAATCACACAATAGTTCTCCGGCGACCTTAGTTAATCCATAAACTGTAGTTGGGTTTAAAGCAACATTTTGAGGAGTATTTTCTTTTGGTACATCAGGTCCGAAAACGGCAATTGAGCTTGGACAGAATATTCGTTGATTATATTCTCTAGCCACTTCTAGAACATTCTGAAGTCCATTCATGTTAACATCAAAACATAGTTTTGGATTCTTTTCTCCAGTAGCCGACAATATAGCAGCTAAGTGGTATACAGTTCCAATATTATTGTCATTAACTATTTTTTTATATTTGTTTAAATCTAATATGTTGCATATCTTAAATGGTCCACTTTTTGCAGCTTCAGTTTCTCTGATATCGATGGCCATAACACTTTCAGTACCATACTTTTCTCTGAGAGCTGCCGTTAACTCAATTCCAATTTGACCTGCGGCACCAGTTACTAGAATTTTTTTTGTATTATCAATAGACACGTATGGGCACTGTTGGCATTATTTTATAATGATTCCCAAAGAGTCATTAAATGCGTTTTTCATGGCTTTTTATGAGTGATGATTCCCCAATCATAATTGTTAACCTGAAAGCGTACGAGCAAGGTTACGGCGCAGATGGCTTTGATTTATGTAAAATAATGGAAGAAATATCTATTGAATATAATGTAAATTTAGCAGCTGCAGTATCTGCAATTGATTTAGTAGATTTTAGTGATAATCTAAAAATTCCTATATTTGCACAGCATGTTGATGGTGTAAACTATGGTTCGCATACTGGATCAATATTACCTGAAGCAGTTAGATATTCTGGAGCAGTTGGTACTCTGGTAAATCATGCAGAATGTCAAATGAGCTGGGAAGAGATTGAAAAAACAATAAATCGCTGTAAAGAGCTTGGTTTGTCTACTGTTCTATGCACTGCCGATTTAGAATCCTCAAAAAAAGGTGCACATCTTAATCCCGATATGATTGCAGTAGAACCACCTGAATTGATTGGTGGGGATATCTCCGTTTCTACAGCTAAACCTGAAATTATATCAGATACTGTAGAGATAGTAAAAAAAATAAATTCAGATATTTCCGTACTTTGTGGCGCAGGAGTAAAGAACCAAGATGATATCTCTAAAGCAATCTCATTGGGCTCAGAAGGAATACTGCTCGCTTCTGGTGTTGTCAAATCATCAGAACCTAGGAAAGTTTTGTTAGACTTAATTAAAGGATTATAATCAATTTTATATAGGGGTCGGAGTAGACAACCTCAGGTTGGTTACTGTTTGTGAATTTTATCACTTCGGAGGCTCGCCTAACTCAAATGAGGAGTAAAAAATATGTCGATTGGAATTGAACCTTTAGGAGAGATGGTTCTTATAGAACTAGAGCAAGCTGCTGAAAAGACAGTTAGCGGATTTATGCTACCAGAAGCTGCCAGAGAAAAAATGAATGTAGGAACTGTTGTTTCAGCAGGACCAGATTCAGAAAATGTAAAGTCTGGAGATAGGGTAGTATACAAAAAATATGCAGGAACAGAATTAACCTGGGAAGACAGAGATTATCTTTTGGTAAAATCAGAAGATCTTCAAGCAAAGGTCAAGTGAGGTAAAAAATGGCAAAACAAATGATTTATGGTGAAGAAGCAAGAAAGAAGTTGT
>JAAZXP010000002.1 GCA_014240055.1 Methanobacteriota archaeon
CTGGAATTGGAAAAACTACTATCCTACGTACTATTGCTGGTCTTGAAAAAGTACAATCTGGTAATATTGTTTTAAAAAATAAGATTATATCTTCTAAAGAAAATTTTTCATGAACTTCGCATACAGCTCCTTTAGCACTATTGTTTTTACCAGGATACAAAATTTTCTTCTTACCTTCCAATACTTTTTCTAAATTTTGTGCAAAGAACAAGTCTGGAACAAAAATGAGCTCCTCCCCCGGCATTGACATTGCTATTTGTTCAGCATTAGCGGAGGTACAACACACATCACATTCTGCCTTGGCATCGGCGTAGCTATTGATGTAAATCATTACTGGAACACCAGGGTATTGTTCTTTTAAGATACGAACATCTTCAGCTCTAAAATCATCGGCTAAAGAACAGCCTGCTGTTTTATCAGCAATTAAAACTCTCTTACTTGGATTAAGGATCTTAGCTGTTTCTGCCATGAAACGTACTCCATTAAATATTATAAATTCAGAATCTGTCTGAACTGCACTCATACTCAATCCAAGTGAATCTCCCTGTTCACTTTGTTCAGAAAGCCCAAAAACTAATGGTTCCATATAATTATGGCCTAAAATAACGGAATTATGTTTCTTTTTTAACTCTAATATTCTATGAACTGTTGTTGCATAAAATTCAATATCTATTGGTGTAAGTGTAGGATTATTTCTAGAATAAATATCTGCTTTGACAGACTCCAAAGTAAGTTCCTTCAATATGCTAGAACTAGATTCCATATGTGCTCCACTATGGCTCTGTATGTAGGGATATAAATTTAATGTTACTGATAAAATTAAGGTGACTTTTAAATAGGACTAATTTGGTCCAAATACTCTGAGGTATAAGCACCATGATGAGAATTAACAAACTCACAGACTATGGCATTGTAGTCATGACTGAAATCGCAACTATGAAATCCGATACGGTACATACTGCTAAAGTGATTTCTCAAAGAACAAAAATACCATTACCTACCGTCACAAGATTGCTGAAAACTCTCTCAAATGAAGGATTATTAGACTCACAAAGGGGTAGTCAAGGCGGT
The DNA here is from genome assembly GCA_014240055.1 of Methanobacteriota archaeon. GTDB lineage: Archaea > Thermoplasmatota > Poseidoniia > MGIII > CG-Epi1 > CG-Epi1. Next base: position 1,072 of record JAAZXP010000002.1, read on the forward strand.
TATTCATTATCTGAATCAGCTTCAACAATTTCGGTAGCATCAATCATAGAGTCTATTGAAGGGCCAATTGCTTTGACTGAATGTTCAACCAATGAATGTGCCTGCTCATATGAATCTAGCTGTAATGTAGAACTACCATGGCAAAAAATTAATAATACCGTTAAAACAGCCCTTGAGAAAATTTCATTAGCTGAAATGATTCAAGGCAGACCGAATGAGGAATTAGTAAATTTATCTATGAATTATGGAGATATTAATTGAAACAAGACTCTGAAACTGAAATGTTAAAGGAATATGCCGAGCAAGAATACAAATATGGTTTTGTAACAGATATAGAGTCTGAAACTTTACCACCAGGCCTTAATGAGGAAGTAATTCAATTCATATCTAAAAAGAAAGGTGAACCACAGTGGCTAACTGATTGGAGATTAAAGGCTTATAAACTTTGGTTAAAAATGGAAGAACCTCATTGGGCAAATGTAGAATATCCTAAGATAGATTATCAATCAATTAGTTATTATTCAGCCCCTAAAGATATGAAAGATGGACCAAAAAGCTTGGATGAAGTTGATCCTGAATTAATTGAAACTTACAATAAACTCGGAATTCCATTAGAAGAACAAGAAATACTAGCTGGAGTTGCCGTAGATGCTGTATTCGACTCAATGTCTGTAGCTACTACTTTCAAAGACCGGCTTGCTGAAAAAGGTGTGATTTTTTGTTCCATTTCAGAAGCTGTAAAAGAACATCCGGAATTAATTAAGAAATATATGGGATCTGTGGTACCTCAAACTGATAATTTCTTTGCTGCCCTAAATTCAGCTGTTTTCACAGATGGATCATTCTGCTACATTCCACCTGGAACTAGATGCCCTATGGAACTGTCAACATATTTTAGAATTAATGAACAAAATACAGGTCAATTTGAAAGAACATTAATCGTTGCAGAGAAGGGCGCATATGTCTCCTATCTAGAAGGTTGTACCGCACCAAAGCGTGATGAAAATCAGTTACATGCTGCTGTTGTGGAATTAGTTGCCTTAGATGATGCTGAAATAAAATATTCAACTGTTCAAAACTGGTATCCTGGAGATAAAGAAGGTAAAGGTGGAATCTATAATTTTGTAACCAAAAGAGGCGCTTGTAGAGGGAAGTCTTCTAAGATAACTTGGACACAAGTGGAAACTGGTTCATCAATAACTTGGAAATATCCCTCATGTATTTTACAAGGTGATAATTCAAAAGGAGAATTCTATTCAGTTGCTCTCTCAGCTCTAAAGCAACAGGCAGACACAGGAACCAAAATGATTCACATAGGTAAGAATACTAAAAGTACTATAATTTCTAAAGGAATCTCTGCTGAAAAAGGTCAAAATACATATCGGGGCCAAGTTATGATAAATAAATCAGCAACAGGTGCAAGAAATTATTCGCAGTGTGATTCTCTTCTAATTGGCGACCAATGTGGAGCGCATACATTCCCGTACTTAGACGTTAAGAACACCAAATCTCATATTGAGCATGAAGCTTCAACATCGAAGATAGGTGAAGACCAAATCTATTATTGTAAACAAAGAGGAATTTCAGAAGAAGATGCAATTAATCTGATTGTAAATGGTTTTTGTAAAGAAGTGTTCAAAGAATTACCAATGGAATTTGCTGTTGAAGCTCAAAGGCTGTTGGAAGTATCATTGGAGGGGAGTGTAGGTTAAACATGTTAAAAATAACAAATTTACATGCTAGTGTAGAAGGAACTTCTATACTAAAAGGAATTGATTTGGAAGTAAAAGCAGGGGAAACTCATGCCATAATGGGACCTAATGGGTCTGGAAAGTCTACTTTAGCTCAAGTCTTAGCTGGACATGAAGATTATGAAGTGGATAAGGGAGAAGTTAGTTATCTCGGAAAAGATCTACTTGAACTGGATGTTGATGAGAGAGCATGTGAAGGTGTCTTTCTAGCATTTCAATATCCTGTTGAGCTTCCTGGTGTAAACAATACATACTTTTTGAAATCTGCATTAAATGCTCAACGAAAATATCGTGGTGAACCTGAAATTGATGCAATGGAGTTTATGGATTTAATCGGCGATAAAATAAAACTTCTAAATCTTAAGGATTCTCTACTAAAAAGACCAGTTAATGAAGGCTTTTCAGGCGGTGAAAAAAAGAGAAATGAAATATTCCAAATGGCCGTTTTAGAACCAAAGCTAGCATTACTAGATGAAACTGATTCAGGTCTGGATATCGATGCATTGAGAGTTGTAGCTGGAGGAGTTAATGCTATGCGAAACGAAAACAATGCAACTATTGTTGTTACGCATTACCAAAGACTATTGAATTATATTGTTCCAGATTTCGTTCACGTCTTAGTAGATGGTAAAATTATCAATTCAGGAGATAGAACATTAGCCATAGAATTAGAAGAAAAAGGATATGACCAAATTATTGAGGAATCTAAAGCGTAATGAAAACTATTGAACAATTTAGAGAAGATTTCGATAATACTCTAAACCTGAGTAAAGGACGTATAAAGAATATTCGAAGTAAAGCTTTTGATAAGTTTATATCTGGAAAATTTCCTACACGTAAGGATGAATATTGGAAATATTCAGACCCTTCTTCAATCTTGAAATTAGATTTGAAGTTTAATGACTCTGGAAGTTTCGATAACGAAAATTATGACATCATACTATCTAATGGAAAAATTGTAAAAACTCCTACTAATTTTAAAACCGGATCTGTAGCTGAAGGCTTAGATAATGGAGACATCCCTGAAGACCTATTGAAAGAGGAAAAAAATCAATTTCTAAATCTTAACAATGCATTTGCAATTAATGGGTGTTATTTAATTCTAGATTCGGAAGTTAAAAAGAATGTTAAAATTTTAAATTTGATAAGTAATGATGGAATAAATCAAGCAATTTATCCTAAATTAATTATTATAGCTAAAAAAAATAGTGATTCAACAATATTTGAAGAAATAAGAGTAAAAGGGACCGGAGTCAATTTTGTAAATTCAGTTACAGACATTATAATAGAAAATGGTGCAAATTTAGAGCATATTATTCTAGATGACCATGCTAAAGACACCTATAATATTTCAAATGTGTGTGTTAAACAAAAGAGAGATAGTAATTTTATATCACATAATTTTTCAATGGGAAAGAAATTAGCAAGAAGAGATTTTAATATTGAATTATTAGATACTGGTGCAAATTGTGACTTGTATGGACTATACTTTGTAGATGGAAATAATCATATAGATCACCATACTACTATTGAACATAAAAAAGAACATTGTACTAGTAATGAACACTATAAGGGAATCCTGAGTGGAAAGGCAGTTGGTGTTTTTAATGGAAGAATACATGTTCATCCTGGAGCTCAAAAAACCGATGCAATACAGAATAACCAAAATTTATTACTAACAGATGATGCCATAATACACACTAAGCCTGAACTAGAAATTTATGCAGATGATGTGAAATGTACTCACGGCGCAACCGTTGGACAATTAGATGAAAAAGCTTTGTTTTACTTGAGAGCCAGAGGGCTAAGCCATAAAGGAGCGCAAGAATTACTTATGAGAGCCTATGTGGGTGAAATCATAAACCATATTAGTAATAAAAATATAAGATCTGAAATGATGGACATCGTCCTTAAGAGATTACCCAAAGGGGATTGAATGTCATTTAAAAATATCAAAAAAGATTTCCCAATATTAGAACAGAAAGTCAACGGTAAAAATTTAGTCTATCTTGATAGTGCTGCAACAACTCAAAAACCCAAAGAAGTAATAAATTCATTAAATAATTATTATAAAGAAACTAACTCCAATATTCACCGCGGAGTTCATACATTAAGTCAAAAAGCAACTGAAAAATATGAGAAGGCTAGAGTGATGATAGCAAATTTTATAGATGCTACATCTTCAAAAGAAATAATTTTTGTAAGAGGCGCTACAGAAGCTGTAAATTTAGTTGCAAGTAGTTATGTTAAGCCATTATTAATGGAAAATGATGAAATTATAATCTCACAAATGGAACATCACGCCAATATTGTACCTTGGCAAATGGTTTGTGAAGAAAAAAAAGCTAAATTAAAAATTATACCAATTGATGAAAACGGAGAACTCATCATAAATAAATTTAATGAACTAATAAATAAAAAAACCAAATTCATTTCATTAAACCATGTCTCAAATTCCTTAGGAACAATAAATCCTATTAAAAAAATTATTCATATTGCTCATCAAAAGAATATTAAAATAATGATAGATGGAGCTCAGGCAGTCCAGCATTTAGAAATTAGTATGAAAGATATTGATGCCGATTTTTACTGTTTTTCAGGACATAAGATGTACGCTCCAACAGGCATTGGTATTCTGTATGGAAAAAAAGAATTACTAGAACAAATGCCCCCCTACCAAGGTGGTGGAGATATGATTAAATCTGTAACCTTTGAAAAAACAACATACAATGATATACCTAATCGATTTGAAGCTGGAACTCCGAATATTTCGGGAGCAATTGCATTAGGTAAAGCTATAGAATACATTAATAAGATTGGAATTAGTAATATAAATAAACATGAAGAAGACTTACTGAATTATGCAACTTCTAAATTAAAAAAAATTAATAAGGTAAAGATAATAGGAGAAGCAAAAGAAAAAGCTGCAGTAATCTCTTTTATTATTGAAGGAATACATCCACACGATATCGGAACAATAATGGATTCTCACGGCATCGCAATACGTGCTGGACATCATTGTACACAACCAATAATGGACTTCTATAATGTCCCAGCCACTGCAAGAGCTTCATTTGCAATTTACAATACCAAAGAAGACGTTGATGAACTAGTAAAAGCCATTGAAAAATGTATTAAGGTATTTGCATGAACGAATGGGACGACCTGTATTTGGAAGTGATTTTAGACCATAACAAAAATCCTCGAAATAATCATGAATTAGAAAAACATACACACCATGCTGATGGACATAATCCACTGTGTGGAGACCGAGTATCAATAAATATTTTAATGGATAATGAAACTGTAAAAGAAGTTAGTTTTACAGGATCGGGATGTGCAATATCTACTGCATCAGCCAGTATACTTACTGAGACTATTAAAAATAAAAGCAAATATGAAATCGAGAATTTATTCAAAGATTTTCATGATTTGGTTACAAATAAAAATGAAGATAAAAAAAAGCTAGGCAAATTAGCAATTTTTGAGGGTGTTAAAAAATATCCAGCTAGAGTTAAATGCGCAACTCTTTCATGGCATGCCTTAATGGCTGCATTAGAAGGCGAAAAGGAAACTACGACAGAATGAGTGAAAAACTTAAAGATAAAATTGTTGAGGCAATAAGTAAAGTATTCGATCCAGAAATCCCAGTTAATATCTATGAATTAGGATTAATTTACAATATTGATATTAAAAAAGATAAAACGGTCGAGATTACTATGACATTAACATCTCCATTTTGTCCGGTAGCTGGTTCTCTTCCTAAAGAGGTAGCTGCAAGAGCTTCCGAAGTAGAAGGCGTAACTGATGCAAATGTTGAACTCGTATTTGAACCACCGTGGAGTTTAGAACTAATGTCTGAAGAGGCTAAATTTAAGCTAAACCTCTCTGGGAATTTTATGGCTTAGGCTAATAATGAAAGAAATAAATGTAACAGGACTACAGTGCACACAGGCTGTTATGGCTGTGTTAAGAGAGTTAATGCCGATGAATGATAATGAAGAGATACATGTAACTTATGAAGAACCAAATGCCAGAAGAGACATTATGGCATTAATTAAAAGAAGAAAATACAATTTAGTTAAAGACGATGAAAAATTGTTAATTATATCTAAATAATTATGAACAAAAATAGTGAACCCTTAGTTGAAGCCAGACTCCCCACTAAATACGGAGATTTTCGTTTACTCGCATTTCCTGGAGACAATAAAGACAAAGAAAATTTGGCATTGATTATGGGTGAAATTGAAGACGAAGTCTTACTCAGAATACATTCAGAATGTTTTACAGGCGATGTATTACATTCCATGAGGTGCGATTGTGGTGAGCAATTAGATTTAGCTATGATGAAAATTGCTGAAGAAGGTAAAGGAATAATAATTTATTTAAGGCAAGAAGGAAGAGGAATTGGATTAGTAAATAAATTAAAAGCATATAATTTACAAGATGATGGAATGGATACTGTTGAAGCAAATATTGCATTAGGTTTTGGCGCAGAATTACGAGACTACAGTGGAGCCACAGCTATTCTACGAAATTTAGGAGTGACTAAAATCAAATTGATGACTAATAACCCTTCGAAATCAGAAGAATTAGAAAAAGATGGATTCGAAGTTAAACAAATCAACCATATTACTATTGCCAATAATGAAAATAAAGATTATTTAAAAACTAAAGCTGATAAAATGAATCATACATTTTAGTAATAATACTACTCCACAAAATTTATTTTGATGCTCTTATTTTTAGGATTACCTGCAACTACCATAATCCAAAGGACAAATAAAGACATTATTAGAGCATACTGTCCTGTATGCCACCAAAAATAATGGAAAGTCTCCCACGTACTAACTCCAAATTTATGAATCAGAGGGTAACCCGAAATTATTCTTATTAGGTTTTCAATAAAAATAAATATTATAGCATAAATGGCCCACTTGACCCTAACTATTGGCTTGACGCCTCTGAAACAGAGTATTAACAAACTTAAAAATAAAGTTTCATGGAGTCCTGTACATTCCGAGACTATATCAAAGTCTATCATATCGTCATAAACTAATCTTGTTGAATACTCGCCACTTATCGTAACACCTATCCCAAATGCACTCTCGATTACATAAATAACCCAAGTTAAGAACTGCTGATAAAGTAAAAGAGAATTCGGATCTTCAGTCCATTCTTGAAAAAATAAATCTATAGGTACTACAAAGAACATAACTAAACAAAAATTATATCCTACACTCACTAATACTTTTTCAGATTTTTTAGTAGCATTAAAAGAATTACATAAATACAATTCTCCTTTATCAAGATAATATGCAAAATTATCAGAATATCTCTCTAGAAGATATGTAGGCTCAACGGCTATAGGTCCTTTCCAAAATAGAATAACAAAGAAAAAAATAGAAACTAAAAGGCTTAAAATTCCGAACGTAAAATCGGTTGAGCTAAAGGATATAAAAATTAAAGTCAAAGAAAAAATAAAAACTATACCTCGAAGAATCTCATCTCGAGTCAATAAATCTAATTTTTTGGATTCATTGTTATCACTCACTCATCATCTATAGAGAATAATATAGATAAAAGCATACTTCAATGATTTTTGATATACGGAATTGTTTTTTTAAGAATATTGCGAGCGTTTTCATAAGTAAGTTTGGCAATCGCTTCTTCAAAACTTAACCATGCATAATCAATATGCTCATGACTTAGTCTTACTTCCTTTTCAACAGTAGATGCTAGAAAAAATACAACTTCTTTTGGTATAGGCTTAGATTTTCGAAAAAATGTATAATTTATGGAATGACGGAAATTATCTACTAACTCTACCTGATTAATTCCAGTTTCTTCTTCTAACTCTCTTAATGCAGTTTCAATCTCAGTCTCATTCGGTTCAACATGTCCTTTCGGAAAATCCCAATGACCACCTTCACCTTGCTCTTTATTATTCGAATATTTTAAGAGAAGAATATTGTTTTTGTTGAACACTACTAATCCACATGACTTCTCCATATAGACATAGCGAAAGCTAGGTTATAATCTATTATCTCTATTTATGAACTACTTAATCTCTACGGGAACGAGATAAAGCTGTAGCAACTAAACCTAATGCAAATATTGTAAATATTGGATCAAATCCAGGTAAGAATACTCCACGTACCCAAAGTGTTGCTGTAACTGATCTTGCTTCAGTTTCACCTTGAAGTGTTGTTGAAACTTGCATTATTACAGTATGGTATTCATTACTCCAACCAACAACGGTTCCACGGGGTGTGGCAAGTGTCAATTGAACTGGTTGTTCACCTGATGCATCAATCTGGTATTGTGCTGCCGCTAAAGCTACAGTAAAGCCAGCATCTTCTAAATCTTTCTGATTCAAAATATCTATAGCAACCGTATCTTGATAATTACCATTATTAACTGCAGTAAAAGTCAAAACGAATTCTTTACCTGGCCCTATTCTTTGGAAAGGCTGAGTAGCTTGGACTGATAGTCTAGCATACTGCTCTACAATAACTGCGAAACCTGCATTTTTGTTAACTTGATTTAATTGAGTATTAGTTTCTCTTCCTGAAGCTAATGCACTAACTTGAACAGTCTTATATGACGAACGTGTAAGAGCTAAAGCACAAATCGGAACTGTAATAGAACCGCCAGGACCAAGTGTAACTGAAACTGCACCAGGAGAAATTGTAACCCCTCCACCTGAAAGCGCAACATCTACATCAATTGTAGCCTGACCTTCATTGGAAACTACCATCTCAGTACAACCAATTCCACTAGCACCAGGTCTAACATCTAAAGTCACTTGACCATTAGTAAAACTTACTGAATAAGCAACTGCAGCTTGCGCGTCTGCAGCCGGCATAAACATCAGTAATGATGTGCCTAACATAAGTGTGGCCAACAATAACGCTTTTGAAATTTTAGTCTTCATATTTTTCTCCGAGGAAGTGTTTGGACTATCAAACACCAATTTCACACTTTAGCTCACCCATAAAAAGCCTTACCTTAGTAAAATTAGGAAATTATCACCTTTTTTTTAAATGAAAATTACGATAGTTTAACTAATAATTCGTGACGAGAAGGCTCTACTAAAATCGAACCATCTTCAAAGATAATTACTGGTATTCGTCTTACTCCATTGTTTAACTCAATTGCTTTCTTAGTGTCTTCTTCACTATCTGCAATATTTATGAAATCAAAAGCTATGTCTTTTTCATTAAATACTTGCTTAGCTACAATGCAATCTCCACAAGTAGGAGTCCCGTATACTTTTATTTTAGTCATTAATTATCCTCCATGTATGTTTCTACATTAAGACATGAACATATCAAATTTCGGTCGCCCCAAGTATTATCGACTCTACCAACTGAAGGCCAGAATTTATGATTTTTTAAATAAGCTATAGGATATGCAGCCAGCTCTCTTGAATAAGAATGTGACCATTCATCATTAGCAACCTCAATTGCAGTATGTGGAGCCCCTCTCAATGGATTATCATTAGAATCATCACTCTCTCTAACTAAGTCTATTTCTGATCTTATTGAAATCATTGCATCACAAAATCGATCTAATTCTATCTTAGATTCCGATTCTGTAGGTTCTACCATTAAAGTACTTGGAACTGGCCAAGACATCGTTGGAGCATGGTAACCATAATCCATTAATCTCTTAGCAATATCATCAATTACCAAACCTGCCTTAGACAATAATTCACGAGTATCTAAAATGCATTCGTGAGCTACATTTCCAGACTTTCCTGTATATAATATTTTATAATGTTTCGACAACCGTTTAGCTATATAATTTGCATTCAATATTGCAACTTTTGTCGCCTCTGTTAAGCCATCGGGCCCCATCATTGCAATATAAGCCCACGAAATTGGAAGTATACTAGAACTTCCCCAATTACTTGCTGAAACTGGTCCTGTATATGAATTACTTTTGTAATCCTCTAAAGGATCTGAAGGTAAAAACTCTATTAAGTGTCTAGCAACCCCAATAGGCCCCATGCCAGGCCCTCCGCCACCATGAGGTATGCAGAAGGTTTTATGTAAATTCAAGTGGCAAACGTCTGCCCCAATTTCACCAGGTTTACACAAACCTACCATCGCATTCATGTTTGCCCCATCCATGTAAACCTGCCCTCCATTAGAATGAATTATGTCGCAAACTTCACTAATAGTTTCCTCAAAAACTCCGTGTGTTGAAGGATAAGTTATCATCATAGAAGCCAATTCAGAAGAATGTGCTTTCGCTTTGATTTTAACATCTTCTAAATCTATATTGCCTTGATCATCACATTGAATCCCTACTACTTTCATACCAACCATTACTGCAGATGCTGGATTAGTACCGTGTGCTGATGTTGGAATTAAACAAACATTGCGATTAGTATCTCCTCTTGAATGATGATACTCTCGAATAGCTAACATGCCTGCATATTCTCCTTGACTACCTGCATTTGGTTGTAGTGATATTGCTGCAAAACCAGTTATCTCACATAACCACTTTTCTAAATCTTCAAAGAGAGAAAGGTATCCCTTAACTTGATCAAGCGGTGCATAAGGATGTATATTGGAAAAATTAGGCCATGTTACAGCTTCCATTTCAGCTACAGCATTCAACTTCATAGTACAAGAACCCAATGGAATCATACTATTATTTAGTGATAAATCTTTTGATTCTAATCTATGAATATATCTTAACATTTCTGTTTCTGAATGATATGTATTAAAAACTGAGTTTTGGAGATATACCGTTTCACGCTTTAAAGAAGAAGGTATACTACTCTCCGAAGGTTCAATCCATTCTGAATTAAATAGATCTAAAATTATCTCAACATCTGAATTTGTAGTTTCTTCATCAATAGAAATCCCTATAGAATCCCCATAATCCCATAAATTCATATCAAAATCTAATGCTTTTTTCATAATATTAAAATCTTTTTTCTTAACTTTTATCGTATCAAAGAAGGCATCGGATTTTATCTGATAACCGCTTGATTTCAAACTGGACGATAAACCAGACGCGAGATAATTAACTCTTTCAGCAATTTTTCTTAATTTATTAGGGCCGTGATATACTGCATACATTGAAGCCATAATGGCTAAAAGAACCTGAGCAGTACAAATATTGCTTGTAGCTCTATCTCTACGTATGTGTTGCTCACGTGTTTGTAATGCCAAGCGTAGAGCATCGTTGCCATGCTTATCTTTTGAAACCCCTATTAACCTTCCTGGCAAATAACGTTTGTACTTTTTCAATGTCGCCATAAAAGCAGCATGAGGACCTCCAAAACCCATTGGAACTCCGAAACGTTGAGAATTGCCTATTACTATGTCTGCACCCCACTCGCCAGGAGGCTTGAGGAGGCAAAGCGAAAGTAAATCAGTTGAAGTTATGGTTACTGCTCCGATATTTTTGGACTTACTAATGGTTTCTGAATAATCTTCAATGGAACCATCAATTGCAGGATATTGGAGTAAAATCCCAAAAACATCTTCAGTAAAATCAAATTCCGAATGTGAAGAAACTAAAACTTTAATATTGAGAGGTTCAGCCCTAGTTTTTATTACATTAATTGTTTGAATATTAACTAAATCTGAGACGAGAAATGTAGAACGCTTACCTCTTAATAAATTACAAGCCATACTCATGGCTTCAGCTGCAGCAGTAGCTTCATCCAAAAGAGAAGCATTCGCAATTTCCATACCAGTCAGATCAGACACCATCGTCTGGAAATTCAATAAAGCTTCTAGTCGACCTTGGGCAATCTCCGCTTGATAAGGCGTATACTGAGTATACCATCCTGGATTTTCTAAAATATTACGCTTAATTACAAGAGGTGTTTTTGTACCGAAATAACCATGGCCTAGAAAATTTTTATTAACTCTATTAATAGACGCAAGCGAATTCAATTTGATAAGTGCTTCAGACTCTGAAATTGCCAGAGGTATATCCATATTATTTTGAGAAATTATAGTACTTGGAATTATCGAATTTGAAAAATCAGAAAGATTATTAAAACCAAGATAAGTCAACATTTCATTAATATCCACCGACGATGGACCTATGTGTCGATTAAGAAATCTGTCAGGATGAATTGATTCTTTCATGAATAAATATTAGGTTGTATAACGAATGGTGATTATGAGTGTTTGGTTAGTTTTTAGGCATCAGTTCTATTTATTTGCCCATTGCTAAGTAGTTATTTCCATGGTAATGGACGCCGTTAGGCTTTTCACCGTGGATGAGGCTAATAGTTTGTTAGGTTTGATAGCCCCTATGCTAAATGATCTTTCTGAATATTCTGTACGCCAAGAAATGTTGGAAGAACAACTTGAAGAAATTATGGAAGAAGTGCGTGATGATTATAGGGCTGCATTGAAACCAGGCTGGGAAGAACTCCAACTAGAACTTGAAAATAATACCAATCTCGTAAATAATTTAACTATGGAATTAGGAAAATTAGGCATTGAAGTAGATGAACCAACACTAGGTATAGTCAATTTTAACTCTCTGAGAGGAATTGAAACTGTCTTTCTTTCATATAAATTAGGTGAAAACCATGTGAATCATTGGCATCATTTGGATGAACAATACGAATGTAGAAGAATTATGGAAAGAGAACTAGATATTATTACTCAATAAAACCTTTTGAAGTGGGTTGAAATATGAAATTATGCTTAAAGCAAAAAAGATAACCGTTTTTATGCCCGCTGAAGGTGAAACGGAAACATTTGATAATGTTGAATTTCAGTCTAATCCAGAAGTAAATATTCTTGCAATATTTACCAATAAAGGTAAAGAATCCATAATGTTTTCAGGTTTAAGTTTTAAAGTGGAAATGGGTGAAAATGATGCCAAAGAATCTTATGACATCGCACAGAAAGCTCACTCTATGTCCAAAGAACAAATGAAGATGATGTTAGAAAGAGAAAATGGCCCTAGTGACCGATTTACCTCTTCATTTGGATAAATGGCAAATATCAAACTAGTAGTTTTTGATATGGATGGTACATTATTACAGCCACGTTCCTGTTGGGCTTACATACATGACCACTTTGGTACTGATAATACTGAAATGCTAAATCTATATATCCAAAAAAAAATAAGCGATCAGGAATTTGTAAAAGCTGATGTTAAACAATGGGAAGATAATAGCAAAAGAATAGTTAATGAAAAATACATAAATGAAATACTTGATGAAATTAAGCCAATCAAAGGCGCTGAAGAACTAGTTTCTGAACTACACCAGAATAATATAGAAACTATTTTTTTGAGTGGTGGAATAACTTTCCTTGCTGAAAAATGGGCTAAGAAATGGAATATGAAAAAACCTCTAGCCAATAATCTTATCGATGGTGAAGATGGACACTTAATAGTGGAAGTAAATGCAAGCGGACATGCAAAAGGAGCTGTTATGGATAAATTATTGAAGCAATCAAACTTGAGAAAAGAGCAGGTAGCTGCCATCGGAGATACAACCGTAGATTTGCCTATGTTTGAGAGGGCTGGATTATCCGTTGCTGTCAATACCGATGACAAACGCGTAATTGAAAAAGCAGATTACCATTTAAAAGGCGATATAAGAGAACTTCAAAATCTAATTATAAACTGGTAATAAACTATAATTATGTGTTGTTTATACATGCCTATGGTTATTCGACATCGTCTCGCATTTCTGGTTATTATTTTTATAACTTTTGCAATTATTGGTCAAGTTAAAGCTGAAGACGCTGAAATCAATATCTCTTCAATAAAATATACCAATGACTTAGAAAATGGAGAACTGGTAACTCTTGTATCTAGCGGAAAAGATAATGCTACAAGTTATAAATATAAATTATATGATGACGATGACGATGATTGTGACACTCAATCATGCCTTCCAGTAAACTGGTATGCATCAGATTATGATGATTCTGATTGGAATATTAACGCCACTCCCTTTGGTAATGATGAACTTAATGGTCTAGAACCTAATACAATTTGGCAAACTGAAGATGGATTAGGTGATTATTTAGTAATCCGCCATTATTTTACATATGAAAAACCTGAAGAAGTTCTAAGCGCAACACTTAGTATTGCTCATAATAATTATTACATGGCTTATCTTAATGGAAATTTAATCAGAGATTGCTCATGGTACCAAAATCATGATGGATGCTATGAAGGAGATGCTGATTATTGGAATAATGTGCTAACATATGACGGAAATCAATACTCAGGACCTAATCCAGATTGGCTTATAGACGGTGAAAATGTTCTTGTTATTCTTGGAATAGACATAACCTGGGGAGGCGATACTGATCAATGGTTAGATGTTGAACTGGCAATTAATGTACCTTCTTGGAAAAATACACCAATTATTCTTGGGGACGAATTAGTGTTGCGTATTGATTATTTTAACTATGGCGAAAATAATGAAACTAATGTGACTATTAGTTTAGATATTGATGGAATCTTTTTTTCTAATAAAACAATAGATATAGAGAAAAACCAAACCTATCAATGGCTAGTTGATTGGACACCTGAGAGATTAGGAGATATCAATGTAACTGCCAAAGTTCTTAACACAACGCTCACACGATCTATACATATCGGCTATTATGCATATAGTATTGATTTTTTAAAAATACATAAAACATCAAATATTGATGAAACGGTAACATTTCAATTCAATATAACCAATGATGGTGATGTGAACGATAATTTTACATTTTATTTGTATAATATTCCAAATGATTGGGATTACACGTTTTCACCAAATATTGCTTCTTTATCACCAAATGAATCAATGGATGTAAAACTTAACATAACTACTAGCGATACTGCTCAGGCTGGAAATTACTCAATATTTCCAACTATAATATCACAATACTATTCTCAAACCATTAACACATTAATCCATTCAGGGTCTAGTAATTCAACTGAATATCATTATGCAATATGGAATGGAAGTGATTTCCCAGATGATTTTTATGAAATAAACTATAATGATTCTATGTGGGAAGTCGGAGCTGCACCATTTGGGAACGATGAACTTAGAGGTATTGAACCTAATACATTATGGCAAACTGACGATACGAATTATACCTATATTACGGCTAGGCACTGGCTTAACTATACTGGAAGTTTAGATTTTAGTGAACTACGAATAAAAATTGCCCATGATGATTACTATAAAGTCTATCTTAATGAAAAATTGATAAGGGATTGCTTCAGCGGATGGGGATGCGGAGGAGATGGACGTTATTGGGAAGATACAATTACTATCAACAGTTCTTGGTTAAATAATGGAAATAATTTAATTGCAATAGCTGCAAGAGACTCAACACAAGGTTGGGGTGGAAGCGGAGGTGGTGATGGACGACAATGGTTAGACATGGAACTTGAAACTTCCAATTTAAGATCTAAATTATGGGATTTTCAAGAAATATACAATGAGCTTACAGTATCTGTAAATGAAACATATAATATGGAATTATTAATTCCAATCTCAAATAAAGACATTTCTGAAGAACAATATACTTTCACGATTTGGGCAATTAATACTGGAAATGTCAAAGATACTTACGATATCACAATTTCTTTAAATGATACGAGTAATTTTACCATAATAAGCTATAATTCAGTATTGGAAATACCATACGGCCAAGATAGAGACATTGAACTAAAAATAGCCCTAAGTGATAGTATAAGTAAATTTTCAATCGGATCTTTTAACGTAAACATAGTCTCCCGAAATTCAACTGAAGAACTTTCGGATAGTGCAATTATTAGTGCAAAAATGTACGTTATTCCAGATACCTTATCTCCCGGGACATATACCGAATCTCCTGAATTAGTTAATAATTCTTCTTTTGAAGTCAATTGGTATGTTCATGACTGGTACAAAACAAATGAAATAATGGGGAATGATACAAAATATTTCCTAATAGAATACATGACAGATAATGGAACTAATGGTGAAGTTTGGGGAGATTGGATACTTTGGAATAACTTTTCTAAAGATATTGACTCCGCAATATTCCCATATGGGATTGACGGATATCAATACCGTTTTAGATCCATAGGTGGAGATAATGAAGGCCTTGTAGAAAATAAAGAAGATAAATATGATAGTCAAACATTAGTTGACTTGTCTGCCCCTTATGCTGACGTATCTCTAAGACTATCAACCAATATAACTAATTTAGACTATATCGAAATTGAGTGGAATGTAGAACATCCAAACATTACTGGCTATAATATAGAATATCGTTATGATTACGGCCCAATATGGATAAGTATAGAAGAAAATACTCTCGCAAAATGGGTAGGTTTCAATATACCTATTGATGGAATATACGAATTTAGAGTTTTGACGTATGATGAAGCAGGTAATGAAGGCATTTCAGATCTGACTGATATTTTAACTATAGATACTATAGCTCCAAATACAAAACTCATAAATCTTCCAGAATTAATTAGCTCATACTCAATTATTATAGACATAGAAAATTTAGAAGATACTGTAAATTTAAGTTTATATTATGCATTATCTAAAGAAGGGGAAGAGATATTTCCATTGGAATGGACCCTATATGGAGAATATAAAACCAGTGATTTACCTGTATCTATTAACACCGTTGATGGAAATCATTATTACTTTAAAATCGTAGCTTATGACTTAGTGGGAAATCACGTTCTTAACGAAAGTTATGAAGAATTTATTGTAGATCAACAAATACCTAAGAATATCAGAAATCTAGAAATAAAAGATACGAAAGAAATTGACAATGGCACTACGTCCATTTCAATTACATTTCAATCATCTCAATCCCAAGATTTGACTGGGTACCGAATTTATCGTTCAATAAACCAAAATGAAACTGGAGAAATAATCGGATATTTAGAAGCTGGAGATACTTATCTGTCTTACAGAGACCCAAATGTTAAGCTTGGATTTGAATACTATTATTCTGTAGTAGCCGTAGATCGAATGGAGTTTGAATCTGAACCTGAAATGGAATCTATAAGTCTTAAAAGTGAAAATATCGAAACTGTAATTGAAAATGATGAAGACAATAATAGCTTTATCTATATTGGGGGTGGAATCGTAGGTTTAGCTGCCTTAGGTGCTGGATATTATGTATTTAGTAATAAAGGAATGAATGGGGAAATATTGTCTTCGGTTGCAGAAGTAGTCGATGAAGCTGATACTGGAACTTCAAAATTTACTGAAATAGATGGCGAATTATTGTGTAGTGCCTGTGGATCTATGTTTGGAATTTCAGAAGAGAAGGTTTGTCCATCCTGTGGCGTATTTGATGAATAGAACAAAACTTCAATATAAGAGGCCTCATAGAATATTATGACTAATGTCTTGATAGAAAGAAAAGACAACATTGGGATTGTTACCGTTAATCGTCCTGAACAGATGAATAGCCTTAATTCAGTAACAAGAAAGGAAATGGCTGAAGCTTTCACCGAACTTGGAGATGATTCGGAAATTTTAGTTATTATCTTAACTGGGGCACCTGGAAAAGCTTTCATTGCTGGTGCAGACATTAAAGAATTCTTAAAGCTTAATCTAAAAACTGAAAAGGAACTCAAAAATGATTGGCTCGTAACCGAAGTAATTGAAAATCTAAAAAAACCAGTAATAGCAATGATAGATGGATTTTGCTTAGGTGGAGGATTGGAAATTGCTATGTCTTGTGATTTAAGGGTAGCTAGTGATCGGACAAAGTTAGGACAACCCGAAATAAATATTGGAATCATACCTGGGGCTGGTGGAACTCAAAGGCTTACCAGATTAGTTGGTGAAGGACGAGCAATGGAGATGATTCTAACTGGGAGAATGGTAAAAGCTGAAGAAGGATTACAATATGGAATTTTAAATTTTATCTTTACTCATGATGAATTAGAAGAGAAAACAATGGAAATGGCAAAAAAAATTACTGAGAAATCACCTTATGCCATTGAAAGGGCAAAACAGAGTGTAAAATCAGTATCAAATATGAATCTCAGAGAAGGTTTGAAATTTGAACGTGAAATGTTTCTAGAATGCTTTACCTCAGACGATGGAAAAGAAGGCATAACTGCATTTATAGAAAAAAGGAAAGCTAACTTTAAAGGGAAATAATAGGTGAAATATTGAAGTTATCTGATAAAGTTGAGTTTGTAACTTCAACATTAGAAAAACTATATCCTAAAACCGATATTCCTTTAAATCACGAAAATAATTTTACTTTTCTCGTAGCAGTTATGCTTAGTGCTCAAAGTACTGATAAAAAAGTAAATGAAATAACACCAAAATTATTTGAAATTGCCAATACAGCTAAAAAAATGAATCTTTTGAGTGCTGATAAAATTAAAGATTATATTAGAGAGATTGGACTTGCTCCAACTAAATCCAAAAATATAAAAAAGATGTCCCAACAGTTATTATTGCTACATAACGGAGAAGTGCCTAAGAGTTTTGAAGAATTAGAAAATTTAGCAGGAGTAGGACATAAAACGGCATCAGTAATTATGTCTCAAGCTTTCAACGAACCTGCATTTCCAGTAGATACGCACATTCACAGATTAGCATTTCGTTGGAAACTATCAAGTGGAAAGAATGTAATTACAACTGAAAAAGATTTGAAACGAAAGTTTGATAGAAGCCTATGGAACAAACTACATTTACAAATGATATTTTACGGAAGAGAATGGTGTCAAGCACGAAAAAAAGAATGTGCATGCCAAATATGTCATAAAATTAAAACCTCGTAGATAGCTATATTGGGACCCTTACTGAGTAATCATTAATGGCTGATTGGAATGAACGTTTCTTAAATCTTGCAACTCATATTTCACAATGGAGTAAGGATCCTTCAACAAAGGTAGGGTGTGTTGTTGTAGGACCTGATCATGAAATCAGAAGTACTGGATTCAATGGATTGCCGAGAGGAATTGAAGATAAGGATGAAAGATTGAATAATCGGGAAATTAAATATCCAATGATTTGTCATGCTGAAGAAAATGCAATTATGCATGCTGCTCGAATTGGAATATCTTTGAAAGAATGTACAGCATATGTTACCTGGCCTCCATGTACAAGATGTGCAAGATCGTTGATTCAGGCCGGTATTCTAACAGTTATATATCCGAAAAATACAGAAATACCAGATAGATGGGCCTCAGATTTTGAATTATCTATGGATATGTTTAAAGAAGCTGGAATTGAACTAAAGACTGCTTAATTAATCATCACTAGGTTCTTCTTGCTTACTTAATAAATTTTTAATATTCTTCAGATGTTCAACGCCCGTATCTGATTGTATATTCTCAGTTATCAAATCTCTGACTTTACTAGGTGAAGGAACACCAAAGAGACAATCATGCGGATTGTGTCTGATTCTTTTAGAAGAACTGCGTGAACCACCTGCAAGACCAATGCTTCCTAATCCTTTTACTTCAGCCCCTGAACCTGCAATCATCATGGATTCATCAGTTCCAGTTCCAAGGCCCGAACCTGTGAGAGGTAAGACTGTACCGTAGCCAAAAATAGTACCAAACACTCCTTGTTCCATTTTTATATCTTCAATATGATTATAACGAACTTGGCGTTCACTATTATTCATTAGAAAACTGCTTCTAAGAACTATTCTATTGTTAGTAAGATAATAAGTAAAAGAACGTCGATAGGCATTAACTGAAAACATTCCCAAGAATCCAATCACTGCTGTTAAACTAGGTATAAACCAGCGCCCAAAATCCATTGTACCTCCCATTTTCCAAGCGTGATAAGACATAACTATTATTCCAAAGAATGCAACTCCACTATAGAGACGGAAAATACTCTGGCCACCTGAATCCAAGAAAAAATAGCGTGCCAAAAATCCAACAATAAATAAACCTAAAGACCAGATAACAGTACCTGCTAAAACTTCACTATCTTTCAAAAATCCCTCGATAAGACTATACAAAGGAAATCCTGAGAATTTATCCATAGCAAAAAAATCATAAATTATGTAAGCCCACACCAATAATAAAAAGAAAACAATATACAAATAAAAGAATGAAAAAACATGAGGGCGCAATTGCATTTTCAATTCTTCATCACTCAATAATACTAAATCAGACATATGCTTCCAGAAGGTGGGGTGCTTAAAACATTTTCATATTACTCTAACATTTATTTATCGCTCTGTATCTGAAGAAACTAAGTCAATATCATGCGAAGAAAGATTATAAAGAAAAAAAAAGATAATGAAGCTAGTGAAACACTTTCGAAACTAAAAGGTGGAAAAGAGCTTGAAATAGCTGAAGTTATTCTTAAAGAGTTAGCTCAAAGAAAAAAAAGGAAAACTGAAATTAGGAATAAAACAAATAATTTGGAAAATATTAAAAAAAAAGAAAAAAAAAATAAAATTACCACTGAAAGATGAAGAATACGAAAAGAAGAAAAGAATAAAAGAACTTGAAAATCTAAAAAAAATAGGAATTATTAAGGCCAGTGAGTTTGAAAAATTAAAAAAAGATCTTATGAACTAGAATTTGATTCAGATAATGCTACAGTATATACTCCATAAAGAACTATTAAACCTCCAAACAAAACTCCAAAACTTGGTATCTCATCAAATATTAACCATGCTAAAAGACCAGAGCCAATGGGCTCAACAAGTAAGGTTATAGAAATTACATAAGCTGGTAAAAAGGCAAGTGCCCAATTTTGCATAGTGTGGCCCAGTAAAGTTGGAACTAAAGCCATTAATAAAAATAATTGAAATTCAGAATTGGAAACTTGTTGATATTCCAATCCCTGCATGAAAACGACAGCCCACATAGCTAATGCACTTGATAGGTAAACAATGAATGCATAAGTAGGTAGACTAATCTTCTTACGATGTTTACGCCCTCCAAGATAATACAAACCTGCAAGTATACCTGAAATAAATGCCAAAAGATTGCCTTTAAAATTACCAGGATCTTGAACTAGATCACCCCAGAAAAGAATAATAATTCCAGATATAGCAAACAACGTCCCAAGTATTCCCTTTTGATTAAGCCTTTCACCAAAAACTAGCCAACCAATAATCGAAACATAAACAATATGGCAAGTCCCTAAAAGAACTGAGGCTGCAACTGATGTTGCTTTAACAGAAGAAATCCAAAATCCAAAATGTGCACCTAAAAGAAGACCAATTATTATTAGTTCTATAATTTCATTATATTTTAATGAAAAAATCTCTTTAAATTTGTCTTGAATTAAAAAAGGTAAGAATAATAGTGTCGCAAATGTTTGTCTGTAAGAACCAATAACCAAAGGTTCACTGCTACTCCACCTTATGAGAATTGCAGAAGTTGAAATCGCAAAAATGCCAATTATCAATGCAAAATATGCTCTTTTCTTATCATTTACTTCAATATTCATAATTTAATAATTCATTAAAGATAGAGGTGTAGATAAATGTCTACGTGATGAAGCTGGAGGTTCATACCATTTTAATTCTAAGCCTGAACTTACTTCAACCATTTTAGGCCTATCATATTTATTACTACATGATTTACAACGATAGTATGAGTCTTTACCAGAAGAATGCGTTCTTTGTCCACAATCACAAATTGGATTTGCTGGTTTTGAAAATCTAGGGACTAATGTTAAAATCCTTAACTTTTCTAAATTTATTGTTCTGTTATTAACACTTCCACATATTATTAATGAATCTCCAATTTCTAATTTATCTACAATTTGCCTGAAGTTTTTAGTTGGTTCAAAGGCAGCACATTTGACAGTATGATTTGATCTATCCTTTACTTCAAAAAACCGATGTCCTCCTTTTATAATATCGACCTTTGTAGTTACTGAGACTTCTAAATTGACACTATCACCATCGTTAATATCATTGATTTCTTTATGTCTAAGATGATCATCAGTAGCTTGGTTTGTTTTGTACAATAACCATCTGGAAGGTGTTTCAGGACCCAATTTTTCAAAGTTTTCAATTAAATTGGTATCATTGGTGCCTCTGAACCCCCACAAAACCGGACATGGAGAGTGGGGGACCATCGCTATTTTACCATCTAAATCAGTACATGAAAATACGGTATCAATATCTGATACTCTTTGCACTGTTGATAACTCAATATTTCTTTTTTTCCCCCAATTATTTTGATTTCTATACCCTATCAACTCCCATGTATGGGAAATCCCATTAATCTTACTAAAATTACCGGACCAAGCTAATGAACAAGCCGCTCCAAAAATACCTCGTGAGCCTCTTAATCCGGTTGATAATGTCCCTTCTGTTGATTCTAAAAGCATTTCTTTAGTAACTATGCTACTTACTCCTTGCCAATACAAACCCTCAGGAAGAAAAGAATCTGAAATTACAATACCAGGTTCAGAATCGGGCATAGAATGCTTATTCATTAAAGTTAGAATTCTAGCCATAATTTGTTCTTTATCATATTTTTTTTCTTTTCCTTTTTCAAAAGTAAAAATTGAATTATTCTCAATACTACCTATCTGCTTTTTTCGCCCTATACCTTTGCCAAATACTAAAGCCACCGCACCATTTCCTCTTGTTTTCCACGGCACATTTGGATTTAATCGAACAAGACGGGGGTGGCCTATCAAATCAAATTCTGGTAATTCTCTAATAATTTCAGTAGCTAACCATGTCGTACACCCTCCTTTTACAGAATCTGTATCATCAATACCTATGTGTAACATTTAGATTATTCGAAAATGAATACTCCCTTAGCCCATTGTGGTTGAATTCGAGACTCGGTAAGATATGCTAGATTAATATTAAAATTAGCAGCCGTTCCTGCAGGAATGTAGGGTAATTCTCCAACTAAACTATAAATCAAAATATCAGTTTGTCCACGCTGATGAAGTAAATGGAGTAATTTTACAAGGTCGATTGAAAAATCAGTACTTGATGATTTAACGGCATTAGACCAATCAATACCTATGGTAATATCTTCTGCATAAACTAAAGCTGCATCTAATTCATTAAAACCTTGTAAATTTCTTAGAGGAAGAACCACCTGCCCTCTATCTAACATAAGTAAATCAATAATATCTTCACCCCATGTTAATCCAAAGTCCACATATATTTTATTCTCTGGATTCAATTTTAAAGATGAAGGGTTGGGGCGATTTCTAAGTATTCCACCCATATCCCAAATTAGTATTGGTTCATCAGTCTCTGGAACTGAAATCTCTTGACTAGAAGACATGAAATTAATAGTATCCAAGTCCCAAATTGGCTTAACCCTCTTACCTTGATTATAAGCCATTGCAGTCCAAACCATTTTTAGGCAGGAACATGTATCGATTTACCTCTTTCTAAAGATCTAATATTAATTTAATTTTAGAAGGTGGACCTTCTGAGACATTTAGCATGTGATAAGAAATAGCCTTTATTTCAACACCATACCCATGCTTCTTTTCGTTATATTTTTCCCCATGTATTTTTCCTTTTAATTTCTTATTCTTATCCATTATAATCTGAAGATTTGTAGAGCCAACTATAAAATTCTCCGTATCAAAAAGAAAAATTAGATGAGATATATAACGAATTAATAAATTATCTAAATCAATACCTTCCAAATCTATACTATGGAAAGACTTCAAGTTGGGTAAATTACCGCCAGTAATTATCTCAGTAAAGGCCAAACTAACTTCGTCAAAAGCTTCAGATAAATTTTCACCTTTAACCTCAATCCCAGCATCGGCAGTATGTTCAAAGATTTTTCTCAATATAGGGTTAAAACGCTTTCTTAATAAAAATGGTAGCGGGGGATGGATTTGAACCATCGATCTCCGGGTTATGAGCCCGACGGGATTTCCTAGCTACCCCACCCCGCTATGCTAAACTAGGACAAATCTGGCTCTGGAGTATCCCACTCTAGATGGCCTTGATATAAAAACTTGTCAGAGGTAACTAATAAATATATTACTATGATAAACTTAGTGTGGATAATGGAACGGCCTTAGAAGAAATTAAAAAACAAATAGAAAGTTTAGAGAGTAATCAGATTATTCTAATAGTAGTGGTTGCTGTAATATTACTCTATCTTGTTCTAACAAAAACACAAAGAGGTAGAGACGTGAGAAAAAAATTTAGAATTCTACCTAAGCTAATTCCATTAGAAGATGAATATGAAGCGGAAATTGAAGAACCAGAAAATCTTGATGGTAGTAACAGGCAACTCAAAGGAGAAATTATTGAAAATGAACATGATATTCTGAATAGACTATTGGGAAATAACGAACCAGAAAAATTAGATGGATTTAATGAAGAAGATGCCGTAATTTTTAAAGAACAAGAAGAAACAATACCACTTCCTAATCAAAATTTTGAAGATATGAAAGATCATAATAACTCTGCAAGTGAAAACCAAGAATACTGTGCCTCATGCAATAAACCGGTGAAAACTGAATGGAAAGCCTGCCCTTTTTGTGGTGAATTTCTCGAGATTTATGAAGACTAATTATTATTTCTTCTGCGTTGCAGAATAGTAACTAATGTTAATAACAATAATGTGGGCATGTACCCTAACGCTGGTAAGGATGAGTCATTATTATCTCCGCCATTCCCACTTGTGGTTTGCTCACTTACTGTTAAACGAATATCAAGAGAATTATCAGATAATGAATAAATTGATTCAGAAACTGCTTGCTCAAAGTCTACTTTAATTTTTAAAAGTGTAAAACCCGAAGATGGGTTTGACCAAGTTAATATTACTGGTTCATTACCAAAGCCACTGATGCCTTGTTCCAACTTATATTCATC
Source organism: Methanobacteriota archaeon (assembly GCA_014240055.1). Classification (GTDB taxonomy): domain Archaea; phylum Thermoplasmatota; class Poseidoniia; order MGIII; family CG-Epi1; genus CG-Epi1. The sequence goes on from JAAZXP010000002.1 coordinate 25,610, forward strand.
TACCACTTTTTGACCTGCATACAACTTAATACCAAAAGGTACTGTACTTTTACCACCATTATTGTAAACTGTTAATCTTATTTGTACCGGTTCTGTAGAACTTAAATCGTCTTCTGTTAGAAGAGAGAATGGCTTACCATTGATAGAAACGTCTTCAATATTAACTGCTAAATCTGAAATTCTATCAAGTGGAATATCTATTATTATTTCTGAAGACAGAGTTGCAGAGCCATCGCCCGGGGAAATTGAATCTGCTGTTAAAAGAAGACCTATCGGATCACCTAAACTATTTTCGTAATTTAACGGCCTTAATACCAAATCTATTTTTTGTGTTTGAGACTTGTCTATAGTTACTGCCGAAATCTCAGTCCCATCAATCTCTATGCGTATAGACCAATCACTACGAGCAGTTGTAGCATCTAACCGATATGTGTCCTTATCGCTACCAGTATTTCTCAAATTAATACTGAAATAATAATAACCATCAATATCCAAAGCTTCTGGATCTACATTTATTTTATCAGGAGGTGAAAGAAATACTACGCCGTATGTTCTAACTGTAGCATCTAACTTAATGCTCTCAGAAACTGCAGAATTACTTGTTGAAGTCACAATTATGTTTACTGACTCTTTACTTCCTCCAGGTGCTGAAACTGGAGCTTCAATCTTAACTTGAACGTAATTGTACAAGTCCATTCCAATATCAAGGCTTGATTGTGAAGTTAATGTTGCTTCCCAATTTGAGGGTAACGAATTATCATCTAATTCTATAGTAAATATGTCTCGTGTATTGCCTCTATTGTATACTAAGAATTCAAAGTCGACCTTACCTCCCTTTGGTAACTGTCCAGAAGGACTATAATTCTCACTGAACTCTATTTCTAATCCATATTCATCAACAATCAGCTCATAGTCTATAGTGGCACTCCACATATTTCCATAAGCGTCCTCAATTGAAAACTCAATTTCATAAGTTCCAGTTACTATGTCTTGATCTTCTTGATAATACCAAGTTCCTTGGATATATTTAGCATAAGTATGCTTATCTTTAACTAAAATTGAATTTTGAAATTTCCCTCCGTTGGAAACTCCCTTAATTTCAATGTTAGCACTCTCTGAATCTAAATTATCGGCACCTAAAGCATTTGAGACGTTTACCTTGATAAACAAACTGTCTGCACTCATTTCTTCGACACGGTCATTACTAAAATAACCTAAGTAATCATTCGCAATTTCCACATGTCTAACATTCATCATAAATGAAGAATCACATGCTACAGTCCCTGAATCATTGCCACAACCTCTACTTGAACCTGCCTTGACCCAAGCTGTTCGATTGTCTGTATCTGGAGCCCATGTAACGCTTGTTTCAAGCTTAAACCCAATCGTCGTGTAAGCTGGAACTCCATCAGGGAAATCACTAGTGTCTATTGAAGAACTTTCTAATTCTAAAGTATAATTTCTACTTAAAAAGGCACCAAATCCAGAGGTTTTTGTGACTTCATCAACCGAAATATTTGACATGCCCTCAGATGTTGAAATAAATAATGTAGTGCGAAACCTAATTTCTTGAACATTTGTTGATTCAACCCATATAATATAACTCATGGAATCGCCCAAGTTAATAGGCCCTCCAAGATTCATTTCCCATGAAACTAATGGATAAAATGAATTTTCTTGGCCTGGCTCATCATAAGCTTTCCAATACTTTGGTTTTTCAGATGTAGGCTCTTCTGTAGTTAGCTCATAGGTATCTCCAAAACCGGCCTTATCAAAATAAATCTCAATGTCAGCATATTCATTACTCTCAGCTTGTGAAGGTCCTGCCATAATCAAAAAAGCAAGAACACAAAGCGATAGGGTTTGCCAGAAATGTTGCATTATTGTATAACCTTATTACACACGCTATTAAAGTTTCGTTAAAAAATGTATGGATTATCTAAAAAGATTATGTCCAGTACTTATATTGGTAACCTGACAATCTTCAGCAATAAGTTCTCCTCTTCTATAAACTTGTGAGGGAAATATGGCTGGCCAATCTTCAAATGGCGTCCAATTTGCATTGGAATGTAACTTGTCTAAATCTATTGGTTGGCTATTTTTCATATCAACTATCATAAAATCTGCAGTTAAACCTTGCGAAATACGACCTCTCTCTAAACTTAGACGTGATGCTGGAGCTTCAGACATTGCATTGATTAAACGAGACATTTCAAGACGTCCTTCTGAAACCTCATTCAGCATTAGCGGTATCATAGTTTCGACGCCAGGTAGTCCCGAAGGTGGCGTATCTGACCGTTTTTCACTTATAGTGTGTGGTGCATGATCACTAGCAAGAATCGGAATTTGTCCTTCTCGAAATGCATTATACAGTGTACTATTGTCATTACGTGTTCTTAATGGAGGGTCCACTTTACAATCCATTGATTGACAATTCTCCAAATTCAGAAGTAAATGGTGTGGGCAAACTTCTGAACTAGCTAAGCTAGGCATATTATTCAATCCATCTTCAGTAGACAAATGTGCGACATGCAAGTATGATGAAGAGGGCATTGAAGATAAACATTCAGATTCGGCATTATGACGGTTTTTGGTGTGATCTGCTAATTCTTTGAGAGGTTCATCATACATGTGATCGGGATGCTCTCCATGTATCACTAAAGGTTTGTTAGTTTTTTCCAAAATTTCTCTAGCATTAGAAAAATACTGTTCAGATGTAATACCATAAGGATATAATTTCCAGAATGCAGAAGGTATAGTATCAAACCACTCTTTATCGGCTAATCCTTCTTCTACATTAACTCCAAGACCAAAATCAACTACTGATTTAGAGGAAGCTATAGCTTCTTTTTCGTTAAAAGTAGTGACGTCTGAAGTAAAAGGATTCGTATTAGGCATATCTACAACTGCAGTAACACCACCACATGCAGCAGACTCAGAACCACTTTTCCAATCTTCCTTGTGCGGATAACCGGGATCTCTAAAATGTACATGCATATCTAATGCACTTGGTAACATAATTCCCTTAAATTTGATTATTTTATCTCCTTTGAGACTAGATTTTACTATCTTTATTTTACCATTTTCAATACCAACACAGGTATCTGTCAATCCCTTGTTTGGAATCCAAACTTTACCTTCAAAGACGTCCATTATGTTTTTTCCTCTACAACTAAATCAAAGGTTCTCGTATAAACCTGTTCGGTTCTACTTATTGCTCTCAAATCAAAACTAAATACACCTTCAGCAGGATCTTCGATTGGAGTTATTGACAAAGTCAAATTTGCATAAGAATTCGAGGTTAGATTCAAAGTCAAATTTTGACCTTCTGAATCCCACCAAACATAATTACCAAACTCGGGAGAAGAAGAATTTAACAAACTATCCCTCTCATTGACGAATATGTAATCTACTTCAAAAATAATAGTATAATTAATTATCTGATCAATATTTATGGTAAGATTATCCCAACCTTCTGATTCTCCTATATTTTTTATTGTAAAATTAGTCATATTGGATTCTCCATAAACTGGATTGAATTCATTTATATCTGATTCAATGCTTAAATCAAATTCAGATTCAACAGTGTAAATTGGCGATGGTGTGAAAGTTACAACCAAAATTAAAGCAGTCAGAATTCCAATAGCCCATCTCGATTTACCAAGAACTGAAAGTTCTTCTGATGGAGGTGGATGTGAGGTTCCTAAAAAATAAATCAAAACAGCATAGACTGCCCAACCTGAATATTTAGGACCAAAACCAGGAATATCATAGAAAGCCATGAGTATCAAGAGTAATATGACACCAAAAGAAATACCATTTGCTTTAGGGCCTAACAAAGCTCTTGCAATATGACCACCATCTAATTGACCTGCTGGCATTAAATTAAGAGCAGTAACAAAGAACCCAGTCCAACCTGCTAAAACCACAGGATGTGAAAGATAATCTCCACTAGGTGTATAAAATGTACTTGTTAAAGAATATAATAGGTCAAAGAATATTGAAGTACCTAGATAGAGAGAGTCTCCAGAATCAACTGGAGCCAAAACAGCATTTTGCTCAGTTAACCAAAAACCAAAAATTGTAACTGGAATTGCAACCAATAAGCCAGCAATTGGGCCGCTAGCTCCAACATCTAACAAGGCTTTTCGATTTGGTATAGGTTCCCGAATTGAAATAAAAGCCCCCATTGTCCCAAATGGAAAAATCATGGGTGGCATCGGTAGAAAAAAAGGTAAGGATGCTTCAAGATTATGCTTTTTGGCATAGTAATAATGACCCATTTCATGAGCTCCCAAAATAGCCATTAAAGGCAATGAAAATGTCATAAAACCCATGAAAAATACGTCAGGAGTTATCAAAAGACGAAGCCAAAACCACTCCATACCCAATAATTCTGAACCTGAATAGGAGGCCCACCACATAGAACCGGCCCAAGTAGTTGTAAAAATTGTGGCCAATAGTAAATATAAATTCATTTTATTTTTAACATAATCGAAAGAAGGTTGTGGAATTACTACAAGAATTAATTCATCACCAGCTCTTCTTAACATTGGAAAGGCTCTATCAGCTCCCAAGCTATTGACTTTCTTAAAAGCCAATCTTATTTCTTCAAATTTAAGTTCTAAATCGTCTGGTTCTTTGACATAAAATAAATGAGCATTCCCGTCCCAAACATAATTTTCAATGTTCCAACCGAATCTTTCTAGGAATTTAGTTATTGTTTTAGACATTCATACTCCAAGTACTGTTTTAGATATTGCCAATATTTCATCCCTTAATTCTGAGGGACCGTAAACTGAGCCTCTCCAGTGATCAAACTGGGCTTCATAAAGACCTGAAACTAGTTTAGACTCGTTATGTGCAAGAGATATATTTCCATCATTCTTTAGTATTTTAGTTTTCAATCCAGGCATTACTGAAAAATTAGGAATATCTACATATATTTTCGAAGAATCTATTCCTAATTTTGAAGATATGGAATCTTCATAATCTTTTTTCTTAGATCTTTCCAAACCAGATAATTCAATTTGCTCTTTGGTTATACTAACTGCTCTCTTCACTATTTTTCTATTTTCAAAGTTATTACAGATCTCACGGGATAAACCTCCAGCTTTATTTAATTCTGAAAGAAATTTATGATCGGTAAAAGTAGCAAAATCATCAGTTGAAAAATTGCCTGAATATATCGCAGAGGTTGCAGCCCTAGCTAACATTAATTGAGCACCTCTAGCAAATGGATGGAAATATACTGTTTGGTACATTGTGGATCTTGCTGTAAGGAGGGCCTCAACTGCAGGTAAGCCTTTTTCTTTAATTACTAAACTAGAATCATGTAAGCTCATAGTTGCTATCAGACGCCCCATATCCACTCCAGTACTCACTCCGGTATAATGAGCATCACGAACTAAATAATCCAAGCGATCACCGTCTAAATCTCCCGAAACTAGAGAATCTAATTTATGATCTCCCATTATTATTTGATTGATTTCATCAGGATTTAATCCTTCATCAGAGATTATATCTGATAGCTCCGTATTCGAAATAATTTTAGTTGTTCGAATTACATGATCTTCAACGCCCTCTATTTCATCACCTAGATGGGAAAATGCTGTATGTCCCAAATCATGTAAAAGACCAGCAACAGAAACTAATTGTTTGTCTTCTGAATCTAGACCAATTGAATCTGCCATTTTTCTGACAACATGACAAGTGCCCATACAATGTTCATGTCTTGTATGGTTTGCACCAGGATAAACCAAATTGATAGGACCTAATTGTTTTATCCAACGCAACCTTTGATATGAGGGAGTATCTATCAACTTACCTTCTAGAGAGGTTAAATCAATATAATCATGTATTGGATCTCTTATCCGAATCATCTTCTATACTGACTGTGTAGGGATGATAAAATAACTTACTCATTGAACTGTGTTCCACCTCTTCTTTATTTGGCTAATTTAAAGACTGCGGCCCAAAGCTTATAATGGCTAAATCGTATTGTTTTAAAGCCCTATGAACAACTCCGGAAAAACAAAAGAAATAGAAGTAGAAGAGTTGACAGAATGTACTGAATGTAAATCTGAACATATCGTTCGAGATTACAAGCGTGGAGAGATAACTTGTAGTAACTGCGGATTAGTTGTTGATGGACAAGTAATTGATCAAGGGCCTGAATGGAGAGCCTTCGACTCTGAGCAAAGTGAAAGAAGAGCAAGAGGGGGAGCACCCATGAGTGTTATGGTTCACGATAAAGGGCTTTCAACAGATATCGGCTGGGGTGGGCGAGACATATATGGAAACAATGTTCCAACCAGAAACCGATCTCAAGTTTATAGAATGAGGAAATGGCAAAGTCGAACTAGAGCCTCAAATTCAGCAGACAGGAACCTAGCTCAGGCGTTAACTGAGTTAAATCGATTAGCATCAAAGATAGGACTACACCGACAAGTTAGAGAAGAAGCTGCTATGCTTTACAGAAGGGCAGTTCAAGACAACTTAGTCAGAGGACGTTCTGTCGAAGGTGTAGCTGCTGCAGCATTGTATGGCGCTTGCAGAAGATGTGAAGTCCCAAGAACTTTAACCGAAATTACTGAAGCCTCACGAGCATCCAAGAAAGAAGTTGGAAGAACTTACCGTTATATTTCAAGGGAATTAAGGCTAAACTTACAACCGGCTTCACCATCGGTTTATATTGTACGATTTTGTAGAGAATTAGAATTACCAGGTAATGTAGAAAGTGCTGCAATAAACATACTAAACCAAGCTATCGAAGCTGAATTGACATCTGGAAGAGGTCCAACTGGTGTTGCAGCTGCTGCAATCTATATCGCATCAGTAGTATACAATAAAAGAAAAACGCAAAAAACCATTGCAGATACAGTCGGAGTTACTGAAGTAACTATTAGAAATCGTTACAAGGAATTAGCCAAAAATCTAGACATTGTAGTATACAAGTGAGGCTTCTTTGAAAGTAAAAAAACGTGATAATAATATTTATCACATAAGATTGGAACATGAAGATGACCTTTATCATTTAAATTTATTATTAGATCAGGATGACATGGTTAGAGCTCTAACTGAAAGAAGAGAATCTAGTCAAACTGATAGATTGCGCTCTGAGCGTGGTAAAAAACAGAAAATGAGATTAACCATAAATGTTGAAAAAGTAGAATATCAATCATTTGGACAACGATTGAGATGTCATGGCGTTATTGCAATAGGAGAACGTGATCAAGGATCACACCATACCTTAATTCTTGAACCTGGCGATGATTTTGATATTGGAAAAAATAATTGGTTAAGCCACCATAAAAAAAGACTCAAAGAAGCAGCTCAACCTGCAGTAACAGCTCTAGCAATTTGCATAGAAAGTGATAGTATAGTTATAGCTGAATTGAGGACATATGGGCTCCGAGAACTGAAAACTCTTAATCGATCAGGAAGTGGTAAATCAATAGGAGGAGAAGAACTTAATGCATTTTATGTTAGAACTGTAAAACAAATTGTAGATGTCCACATTAAAAATTCAGTCATGGTTATTGTAGGACCTGGATTTCTCAAAGATGATTTTGTTATTGTTGCTAAGAAAGAAGCTCCCGGCATTTTTTCAGGATGCGTTGTTGAAAATTCAGGCCAAGGAGGTATGGCTGGAATTAATGAGGCCATAAGTAGAGGTACACTTCCAAAAGCTGTAGCCCAGATTAAAATACAAGAGGAAATGAATGCAGTTGAATTATTGAAGGATGCTATTGCAAAAGATTTAGCAACATATGGAAAGATACATGTGAAGAATGCACTCGAAAGTGGCGCTGGTGAAAAATTACTGATTTTATCTGAAAAAACGAGAACTGAAGAAGGTAGGCTATTACTTAAATTAGCTGAAGACAATCGAACGGAAATAGTAGAAATATCTTCACATCACCACGGCGGTGAAATGCTAAGCGGATTAGGCAATATTGCAGTTATTCTCCGATACCAGTTGACATAAATTCTTTTAGAGGGGAGGGTGTAAGAGAGATATGATGCCAGGAATGGGGCGCATGAACCCCCGGATGATGAAAAAACTGCAAAAGCAGCTACAGAACTCAACTGAAGAGATTGATGCTACTGAAGTAATCATAAGAACAAAAGATAAGGAAATTTATTTTAGCAATCCAGCTGTAAGTGCTATGAACATGATGGGACAACAGTCATACCAGATTGTTGGTGAACCACAAGAAAGAGGATTGAGTGGTGAAGACAATGCTCCAAGCATACCAAATGAAGATATTGAATTAGTCGCATCTCAAGCTGGCGTTTCGCCAGATAAAGCAAGAAAGGCTCTAGAAGAATGCGGTGGAGAACCTGCTGAAGCTATTATTAAATTGATGGGAGGCTAAAATGGATTTTTCCGAAACTGAGGACCAAACAATGATAAGAGACATGGTTCGAGATTTTGCTGAAACTGTAGCAGCTCCAACTTGCCGCCAGAGAGATAAAGAACAAGAACCACCCATAAAGGAATTCAAGCAATTCGCAGAATTAGGAGTAGCAGGCATGACAATTCCTGAAAAATACGGTGGACAAAAATTAGATGATATTTCTGAAGCAATAGTTATAGAAGAATTATCAAGAGTAGACCCTTCACTAGGAGTTATGGTTGCAGTGCATGTTGGCTTATGCTCTATGACTATAGCACTAAGCGGTAATGAAGAACAAAAAAATAAATATTTGCCAAAACTAGCATCTGGAGAATATTTAGGTGCATATTCACTAAGTGAAGCAGGTTCTGGAACTGATGCTGCTGCAATGGTTGCACGGGCAAGTGACGATGGAGATTGTTATACTCTTAACGGAGAAAAAATGTGGGTTACAAATGGAACAACTGCTGATCTCTTTGTTCTTTTTGCTAAAGTAACAGAACATCCCGATTATGGAGTAAAGAAGCACGGTGGTGTCACCTGTTTTATTATCGAAAAAGGATTTGAAGGATTTAAAATAGGTAAAAAAGAAGATAAATTGGGTATTCGTTCTAGTGATACATGTACATTAATCCTTGATAATTGTAAAGTCCCAAAAGAAAATGTTCTCGGAGAGGTGGGGAAAGGTTTTGCAATTGCAATGAATGCCTTAGACAATTCAAGAATTGGTATTGCTGCCCAAGGATTAGGGATAGCTCAAGGCGCATACGAAGCCGCTCTCAAATATTCTAAGGAAAGAGAAACATTCGGAAAACCAATCGCCGCACATCAATCAATCAGTAACTATCTAGCAGATATGGCACTCCGAATCGATGCTGCCAGATTACAGGTTTACAAGGCTGCATGGGCAAAACAACAGCACTATGAGAACGGAGCTGCAAGGCACACTTTAGAAGCCTCATATGCAAAATTAAATGCAGGAGATACTGCAATGTGGGTATCTGAAAAAGCAGTTCAAGTTTTAGGTGGTTACGGATACACGACTGAATTCCCTGTTGAAAGATTCTTTAGGGATGCAAAAATAACGCAAATTTATGAAGGAACACAAGAAGTACAAAGATTAGTCATAGCTCGTGAAATTGGAAAGTAAGAGCAATACTTTTATCAAACACTTTGTAAACTACATTGTAGGTCATTTTGACCTTTATAAAAATTGTTGGAGAAAACAATGCGTATAGGAGTCCCAAAAGAAACTGCCAAGAATGAAACACGTGTAGCAATTGTACCGGTTTCAATACCTAAATTAAAAAAACTAGGATTTGAAGTTATTATTCAAGAAGGTGCTGGCAAATTATCAGGGTATTCTGATTCAGAATATACTGAGAAAGGTGCTCATATCGGTAAATTAGATGAAGTAATGTCTACTGAATTAATTGCATCTATTAATGTACCTGATTTCAAAATGATGAAAAAAGGACAAATGCTAACCTGCATGGCTGATCCTTTTAGGAATTTAGAACAAACAAAGCAAATAATTGATTCCGGAATTACACTTCTTTCGCTTGAAGTAATACCAAGGAGACTGTCTAAGGGCCAGTCTATGGATGTTAACTCAAGTCAGGACAATTTGTCAGGATATAAAGCAGCATTAATGGGTGCTGAAAATATTGCAAAAATGGTACCTATGATGATGACATCTGCAGGAACTGTTAAACCTTCTAAATTTGTTATTCAAGGTGCTGCTGTAGCTGGATTACAAGCCATTGCAACAGCAAAAAGATTAGGAGCTGCAGTTCAAGCTATTGATGTAAGATTGGCAGCTAAACAAGATACGGAAAGTCTCGGTGCTAAATTTATTGATGTACCGGGATGGAAAGATGCTGAAAGTTCAAGTGGTCATGCTTCTTTGTTTACAGATAAAGGACTTCAAGAATCATTTGATAAATCGTTAATGGAAGCAGTAAGAAATGCAGATGTTGTAATAACAACAGCTAGATTATTTGGAACAAACGCGCCTAAATTATTTTTTGGTAAGGAAATGAACGAGAATATGACAAACGAAATGAAAGAAGGATCAGTCATTGTAGATATGAACTGTGATACTGGAGGAAATATAGTAGGCAGTAAAGAGGATGAGATTATTCAAAAGAACGGTGTAACTATAGTTGGAATACCTCTTTTGTGCCGAACTGTACCTAATACTGCATCTATGCTATATTCTAATAACGTCACTAACTTTGTGACTGTACTAGTAGATGAAGGAAAATTGACAATAAATCAAGATGAACAAGTCTTAACTGGTGATGAAGGTGGTATTTCTGCAGGTTATGGTGGAATCTTAATTGGTGAGAATGGTGAAATACATGCTAATCATACTAAATTAATGGAGGCAATGAAATAATGGAATTACTGAGTTTAATAGGTGCTATTACTATTTTTATTTTGGCTATCTTTTTAGGGTTTGAACTTATAACAAAAGTTCCTGCAACACTACATACTCCTCTTATGTCTGGAGCGAATGCCATTTCAGGTATTACTGTAGTTGGAGCTCTAATTTTTTCTAATACTGCTTTTAATAACGGAAATCCAGGCTCTGCTGCTTGGTTAGCTTTTTTTGCATTGATTTTAGCTACCATAAATGTAGTTGGAGGATTTGCCGTGACTAACAGAATGTTGAATATGATTGCTGGAAAAAGGAGAGGGAAATAGATGGATCCTGCAGTTTGGGATATTGGATATTTAATTGCCTCTATTCTCTTTATTTTAGGATTAAAGAAACTAGGTCATCCACGAACCGCCCCAACTGGTAATCTCTATGGAGCTTTGGGAATGCTACTTGCCGTGGTAGTAACTATTGCACAAATGGATTTTGGAGTAATTGATAATTTCGTCCTAATTGCCGGAGGGCTGCTTATTGGAGGTTTAATTGGATATGTTATGGCAATTCGGGTTCAAATGACTGGAATGCCTGAAATGGTAGCGCTATTCAATGGATTTGGAGGTGCTGCGAGTGCATTGGTTGCAGCCTCTGAAGTATTTAGACGAATTGAAGAGAACACATTTCCTACAGATTTAGAATTATACGTAGCTTGGATTGCTATCGGACTTTCAGCTCTAGTTGGATGGATGACATTAACTGGAAGTTTATTGGCTATGATGAAACTAAAGGGCGGTATCGAACTCTTTGGAACATGGTATCGAACTCCAACTTGGGGCCCTGGTTGGCTAAATTATGTGAAAGGGATTTTTCTAGTTGTAATTGTAGCTTTAATCTATATGAGTATTGAAGAACCTGGAAACCAAGATTACGTAATTGGAATTATTATATTGTCTTGTATTCTAGGTATTCTATTTGTTCTTCCTATTGGCGGAGCTGATATGCCCGTAGTAGTAAGTCTTCTAAATTCTCTATCAGGAATTGCTGCTGCATTTACTGGATTTATAATTAGTAATAATGTTTTAATTATTGCAGGTTCTATGGTTGGAGCTGCAGGGCTTATTCTAACAAATATTATGTGTAAAGCAATGAATCGACAACTCATTGATGTATTATTCAAATCTTTCGGAGGTTCCGATAAGGAACAAGTCACAAGGACAAAGGTAGGATCCGATCCTGAAGAAGTAGCAATGATTTGTGATGGGATTTCAAAATGTGTGATTGTTCCAGGATATGGTATGGCTGTATCTCAATGCCAACATCAAGTTCGAGAATTTGCAGATCTCTTAGAAGCAAATGGATGTGAAGTTAAATACGGAATTCACCCAGTAGCTGGAAGAATGCCGGGACATATGAATGTATTATTGGCTGAAGCAAATGTGCCTTATGAAAAATTAATTGAAATGGATGATATCAATTCAGAAATGGGAGAATGTGATGTGGCCATAGTCGTTGGAGCAAATGATACTGTGAATCCTGCAGCCAGAAGCAATGAAGGCCCATTAGCAGGCATGCCAATCATCAATGTCGATAAAGCAAGAGTCGTTGTGATGGTAAAGAGATCATTGTCTGTTGGTTATGCTGGCGTTGATAATGATTTATTCTATGAAGACAATACTATGATGTTATTTGGTGATGGGAAAAAAATGATGACCGAACTAGTTTCTTCGATGAAAGATCTTTAGAACTTTTGTTGACCGCTATCTAATTTATCAGTCTCTGAAGATTCAACTAAACTAGTAATCTCTTCGATTTTATCAAGTGGTTTCTCAAGTTGCCTTCTTCGCGTAGAAACCATAGTATCATAATCTTTCTTAGCTGTATCCAAACTTCTTCCCATCTTATCCATAATTTCAACATATTTTTCCCATTGCATTTTAAAATTATTTAATAAGTTCATAACTTCCGTTGCTTTCTTTTCCATTGCAAAATTGCTAATTGCTTGATTAATTAAAGAGAGAACAGCATACAGCGTAAGTGGTGAACAAAGTAAAACTTTATTCTCAAGAGCATAGTCAATAACATCACTGTCTTCCTTATTAATAAATGAAAAAATAGATTCATTAGGAACTAACATCAAAACATAATCTACAGTACCTGACGAAGGATCAATGTAACTTCTTTTTGTTATATCTTTAACATGCTTCTTAACATCTTTAAGAAAACTATTTTTTTCACTTGAGCGTATTAATTCGTCTTCTGTATCCACATATTTTTCATAATGGGCTAATGGAAATTTAACGTCCATATTAAGATGCTTTCCTTTAGGTAAATTAAATGTAAAATCTGGACGTTCACCTGAATCAATAACTTCCTGTTTAGTGTAATTAATTCCTTCAATAAAACCGATTACATTCAAAATATCTTCAACGATTCTCTCACCCCATTGTCCTCTTTTCTGTGATGACGAGAGAATTTCTCGCAATTTTGATGTTGTTTCTCTTAAATCTTTTGTTTGAGAATTAGAATCTTCAAGACTTTGGTTAAGTTTAATTGAATGCTGCTCGATAGATTGTAATTTCTTTGACATTGTTTCTAAATTCCCATCAATTAACTTTTTCTTATTCTCCAGATCCTTATCAGCTTCCTTAGAAAGATTTTGAAATTTGTCATCAGCTATCTTAAGAAATTCTTCAGTGTTGGCCTTGTTTACATCAAATGCTACCGATTTGAAGGCCTTTTCCATTTCCTCCTTAATTCCCTCTAATTCTTCATCATTAGATTGATTTGTTTGATTAGCTAAATAATAACCTAGTCCAATTCCAATAATTAAACTAATTATAATGTAAATCTCTACCATTCTATATCTCTTAACGCGGGCTAATATTAATCATTTTATTACACAAAGCTATCTAAAAGTCATCCTTTAACATGTATTGAGAATTGTACTAGTTGAACCACAACATCCCGGTAACGTAGGCGCTGTAGCTCGCGCTATGGCTAATTTTGGATTGACCGATTTAGCAATGGTAAATGGATGTGAACTAGCTGATGAAAGTTATGCAAGATCTAAATCAGGGAGGCCGGTTTTAGAAAATTCAAAACGTTACAAAACTATTGAAGAAGCTATAGCAAATTGTGACATCGCTATTGGAACTAGTGGAATAACGCCTGAAGGAGATAAAAGATGGTTTAGAGCTCCTGAAAACGTTGAGAAAATTAATGATATTATCACTGAAAGAGAAAATCCAGCATTGTTGTTTGGGCGAGAAAATTACGGACTTTACAGAGAGGAATTAGCTCTTTGTGAAACGACCATAACTATTCCTACAAATCCGGAATATCCAGTACTTAATCTTTCTCATGCAGTTTCAATAGTTCTTTACGAAATAAAAAGAAAAGAGAAAGTAAAAGGTCCGAAAAAACGAAAAAATGTTTCTAACGACGAATTTGAAAGATTAGTTGAGAGAATTATGGATTTATTGGAAAATAGTAGCTATCCCAAGAGAAGACTAGATCGTTCTAAAACAACCCTAAGAAGATTAATCTCTAGAGGAAATCCTGATGAAGGCGAATATGAAAACTTAATGGGAATATTCAAGGCAATAAGAGAGGGAAAAAGATGAAATATATTATGGTTACTGGCCCAATGGGAGCTGGGAAGTCAACATTTATGAGAAGTTTACCTAAACCTCAAGAAAACTTTGTTGTACCTAGCAATGTTCCTGACATGATGCTAGATTATTCATGTAAATTAAAAAAAATGATGTTTTACGAAATCGATGCACCGACCGCTACTGGAATAGCTTGGATAGATTGGATTAAAGCTGCAAACACACAGCTTATTGTTGGAAATGGAATAGAAGGACCTGATGAATATTTTATTGAATTATGGAACTACTTAGTTCAAAATACTCCCGAGACTCAAAGAGTTATTATACTAAATCGCACAGATAAGATTACAGACGAATGGAAAACTTATGCAAATGAAAAAATAATGTGTATTGGAATCGGGAATACTATTGATGAAGAAACAGCAATAGCTGCCGAAAATGATATTTCAGCCATTATAGATTATCTAGAGGAATAAAATGAATAATGATAAAAAAATTGAAAGCTTGAGATTTCTTTTAGCTGCAGCAAGTCAAATCTACGGTGAAAAGAAATTACTTCAAATGTTGAATACACAAGGTGCTCCTCAACATGAACATATAGAATTGCTCGTAAATGACCCTGGACTAAGATTTACACATTTAACAATGGCGCTAAAGGAATCTGATGACTTTATTTCCCAATTAGAAAATCGATTAACTGAATTATGCAATATCGCAGATAGCTTAGAAATTGGTAAACCTGAAAATATTAGAAAATGGTTGAGTGATGACTGTAGGCCCTGTATAGTAGAACACATTATTCAAGGATATGAAGATGTATATCATATTATGATTGAATTGGATAATAGGCTAATGTGGCCTGGTTGGCCCCTTATTGGGAAATTACATGACCCAATAGAATAAAGAGGAAGAAGATTAATACTACATTCAATACACGATTCTGAGGATACAATGAGTAAAGCACATGTTTATCGATTTGGACCAGGCATGACTGATGGTGATGCTGAGATGAAAAACCTATTGGGTGGAAAAGGGGCAAACCTTGCTGAAATGGCTATTTTAGAAATTCCAGTACCTCCGGGATGCACAATAACTACTGAAATTTGTACATACTATAATGAAAATAATAAAAGCTATCCTAAAGAATTAGAAGAACAATTAAAGAATTCCATTAAAGATATTGAAAATAGCGTAGGAACTGTATTTGGAGATCCAGATAATCCTCTGTTACTATCTGTGCGATCTGGGGCTAGAGCTTCAATGCCAGGTATGATGGAAACTGTTCTTAATGTAGGGCTAAACGATTTTACAAGAGAAGGATTAATTTCTAAAAGTGGCGATCCAAGATTTGTATATGATGCTCAAAGAAGATTAATTCAAATGTATTCTGATGTTGTTATGGAAAAAGCCTCTGGAATTGAACCTGAAGAAGGCATGGGAATTAGAAACCAATTAGAACATGAATTGGAAAAAATGAAAGAACAAGCTGGCGTGACTGAAGATACTGAATTGTCTGCTATGAATTTGAAAGATTTGGTTGAAATCTATAAAGGAAAAGTTATCGAAGTCCTAAAAAAACCATTCCCAGAAGATCCTTGGAAACAATTATGGGGCGCTATTTCAGCTGTTTTCCATTCATGGGATGGAAAAAGAGCAAAGGCTTACAGAAAAATTGAAAATATACCTGAAGAATGGGGAACTGCTGTTAATGTACAAGCAATGGTATTTGGAAATCTAGGAGACGACAGTGCTACAGGCGTCGCATTTACTAGAAATCCAGCAACTGGTGAGAATAATTTCTACGGAGAATGGCTAGCAAAAGCTCAGGGGGAAGATGTTGTAGCCGGGATAAGAACACCTAATCCGCTCAATGAAGTCTGTAGAACTGAACACAGTGGAGATTTATCTAGCTTAGAACAAGAATATCCACACTTGTATAACGAATTAAACGAAATTAGAATCAATCTTGAAAAACATTACAATGACATGTTAGACATTGAATTTACTATTCAGTCAGGAAAATTATGGATGCTACAATGCAGAATAGGCAAGAGAAATGGACCTGCTGCAATTCGTATGGCATCTGAAATGGTTAATGAAAAAATGATTGATGAAAGAACAGCAGTAACTAGAGTGTCGCCATCACAATTAGATGAATTATTACATCCAATCGTTGATCCTGATATGGAAAAAGTAACTCCATTGCTTGCAAAAGGACTGCCTGCAGGACCTGGAGGTGCTACCGGAAAAGCTGTTTTCACAGCTCAAGATGCTGTTGATTGGGCTGAAAAAGGAGAAACTGTTGTATTAGTTCGTGAAGAAACAAATCCAGAAGATGTTGAAGGGATGCGAGCTTCTGTGGCTATACTAACCTCGAGAGGGGGAATGACATCGCATGCAGCTTTGGTTGCAAGAGGTTGGGGAATGTGCTGTATAGTTGGTGCTGGTGAAATGAAAGTTGATTCTATTAAGAAGGAATTTGTAGTAGAAGGAAAGACCATAAAAGAAGGCGATTTGATAACTTTAAATGGAACTGCTGGAAAAGTTTATGAAGGTGAATTACCACTAATTGAGACTGACATTACTAGTGATTATCTAACTCATTTCCTAAGTATGTGTGATGGAATAAAGAGAATGAAAGTTAGGACAAATGCTGAAACTCCATCAGATGCTAAACGAGCCCTAAGCTTTGGAGCTGAAGGTATTGGACTCTTTAGAATAGAACACATGTTCTATGGAGAAGGTTCTGAAAAACCCTTATTTCATCTTCAAGAAATGATTATGGCTAACAGTCCCGAAGAACGTAAAACTGCTTTAGATCTGTTATTTCCATATATGAAAAATGACATTAAAGATACATTGAAAACAATGGAAGGCCTTCCAGTTACAATCAGATTAATGGATCCTCCATTACATGAATTTATCCCACATGATGTTAATAGACAAACTGAGCTTGCAGAATCACTTGGAATTGATTCTACTGAATTAGCTAGAAGATCAGATGCATTAAAAGAATCGAATCCAATGATGGGACACAGAGGTGTGAGATTAGGAATCACCCATCCTGAAATTACCGAGATGCAAGCACGAGCCATCCTTGAAGCTGCAGCTGAATTAAACATTGAAAATGTAAAAACTTTCCCTGAAATAATGATTCCATTGACTGGTATGGAAACTGAATACAATCATCAAGAAAAAATTGTCCGAGAAGTAGCTGAAAATACAGAAGGATTAGACAATTATATGGTTGGAACAATGATGGAAATCCCAAGAGCAAGTTTTGTTGCAGACCGAATTGCAGAAACTGCTGAATTCTTTTCATTTGGTACTAACGATTTGACACAAATGGCATTTGGATTTAGCCGTGATGATACTGGAGGATTTATGCCAGCATATCTAGAATTAGGATTATTACCTGAAGATCCTTTTGCAAGTCTTGACGAAGGTGTTTGTGAATTAGTAAAAATGGGAATTGAAAAAGGAAGAAAAACAAAACCTAATCTAAAGATTGGAATTTGTGGTGAGCATGGTGGTGAACCAAAATCAGTCCACTTCTGTCATAATGTAGGTATGGACTATGTTTCATGCTCTCCTTTTAGAGTACCTATCGCCAGACTTTCTGCTGCACAAGCAGTATTGAACAATGAAAAATAACCAAAATAGCGCTCAAAGATTACTTGAAATTAGTGTGTTTTTAGGAATAGGGACCTTAATCATTACATATATTGTTTCAACAACTAGTGGAAGAGTTGCACCATTTATTCCAATTATCTCCGAAATGCCATTCAATGACCCTGAAGGATCAATATTTGGCATTGGACTTGGAATCAGCATGTTCAGTTTTCTAATTTTAGCTCAGGTGTTTCACAAAATCTTCAAACCGTTATCAAAAGAAATTGATAGTAATTATGAAAACATGAATGATTTAATTAGAATAATAGCAACACTGGGAGCTATTTGCGGAATTATAACTGTTAATTTTAATTGGGATACTTATCCTATTTTACATGGAATTACTGCATTTATATTATTTACTTCATTTTTAATTTGGAATACTTTTGCCTATCTTGTCTTAGAAAAATCTGGAAAGGGAAATAGCCTTCGGAAATATGCAGTTTATGCAGGATGGATGTTCTATGTGTTTATGGCTATCTTTAGTGTACTTGATAACCAAGAATTACAAAAAGAAGAAGGTGATTTTTTCTATAGGATGAATAATCCTCCAACTGTAGATACTGAAAGATCAATGTATCTAAATATCACGGCATTTTGTGAATGGGCCATGGTATTTTCGTTCTATACTAGTGCTCTTACTCATAAAAAGGAACTGGAAGGAATTTCTATCTAATTTTTGAAAGTTAAAAGTTTATAGTGGCTCTGCATTCGCAGTATACTTGGCCACTGTCGAACAGGAATTATTATACGCCATTCGTGCTATTGAAGTTCTTCTGGAATCTGGCGTTGGTATTGCTGAAGCAATGAAGCATATTGCCGATGAAGATTATGGTGAGCTGAGCACAATTTTTAAACAAATATTTTCAGACACAGATGGAGGTCGGAACTTTAGTGATGCAATACGTACTCAAATGAGAAGTACTGATTCATCCGGTCTAAGAAAAGTTCTATCTACTTTGATTATGTCAATTGAAGAAGATACGAATGTTATTGACCGCTTAAGATCTATTGCAGACAAAGAAGCAAGAGAACGACGTGTAAGTTTAGATACATTCATTGAAGGATTGACTGCGACATCTGAACAGTTTCTAATTGTATCGATTCTAATTCCAATTATTGTAGTAATTGGGGCAGTTGTAAACGGAATAATAGAATCTGCAAAAGCTGCAGGCGGTGGATTTCTTGGTAATACACCTGAAATGCCAACTGTATGTGTACCAATTTTATTTGGTATAGCTAGTATAATTATTGTTGGAATGGTATTTCAAACTAAAGCAAGGGAGCCTGGAGTATGAGCATACTAGACGATTTGTTCAGTGGAGATGGAATGGGCGATATCTATGGCCTCATATGGATTGGATTAGGAATATGGGCTGCTGTTGGACTTTTCTTTTACATTCCTGCCAAAAGAAAATTAGACCGAATTAATGAATTGGAAATGGTATGGCCTGATGTTCTAGCTGATTTAGCTGAAGAATTAAGAGCTGGAATGGGTGTAGAATCTGCATTAGATGCAATTTCACGTTCGAGGAGCGATCGTATGGGTGTTATGCTTAAAGCTGCAGTTGAAAGAATGAGAGACGATGGTTTTGGAATGGCAATGAAAGACTTTGCTAAGAAAACTGAATCTCCTATGATTTCAAGAATTGTTAGTATCCTGAATGTCGCATTAGGTTCATCTGGAAGCTTTGCTACTACTCTCGAAAATATATCTGAAGAATTCTGGGAAATATATATGCTACGTAAAGAAAGAATTACCAAAACACAAAGTACTGCAAACTTTATTCTATGGGGAGGATCAATTATCTGTCCTGTCCTCTTAGGAATAATTGTCGCAGTATTTGGAAGTGGAAAAGCTGGATCTATTACATTAGATGTAAAATTAGATGTATTGAACCAAGCTATGTTTTTCTACATGATGGTTTTAGGCGCTGGAGGTGTGTGGATGCAATCTGTAATTTTACAAACTACTAAAACGGCAATATGGAGAATGCCAATGTATATGTTCTTAGCAACAACTGTACTTCTATTATCTCTAAAAATATCTATAGTATAAACATGGAACAAGGACGAATTATTGAAAAATATGATACCGCAAATATAGTCGAGAGACCTGGTTCTCAACGGCCTCTTTATCAAGTTACAAAAGCAACCAGTTCTCCTCAATATGGAGCATTGAAACCTCTTTTGGACGACGATAATTTAGAAGAAATAATGTACAATCATCCTGAAAGGGCAATTATGGTGGCTCATAGAAAGCACGGAATGTGCGTGACTAACGTTAAAATGACTGGAGATGAAGCTACAGCCATAATCAAAAGAGTGGCTAAATATGTTGGAAGAAATATAGGTCCTGGAAATTTATTATTAGATGGAAGATTACCTGATGGAAGTCGTGTAAATGCAACAATCCCGCCTGTTTCTCCAAATGGTCCAACAATGACCATTAGAAAACAAATGAGCGACCCGTTAACTGTAGTGGACTTGATGAAATTTGGAACAATGTCTCCTCGTTTAGCTTCACTATTATGGATGTTTACGGATGGAATGGGAGCAGCACCCTCTAATATCCTAGTAGCTGGAGGAACTGGTTCTGGAAAAACTACAACTCTAAATGTTTTAGGATTATTTATCCCTGCTAAAGACAGATTAATTACAATTGAAGATGTTACTGAAGTTCAATTAAAACATGAACACCATGTACAACTTGAAACCTTCAACTCTACAAAACCTGAAGAGCCTGAAGTTAATATGGACTCATTATTGAAGAATACCTTGCGAATGAGGCCTGATCGCATTATTGTTGGTGAAGTTAGAGGGCCTGAAGCTAAAACTCTGTTTACTGCAATGAATACTGGTCACGAAGGTTGTTTTGGAACAGTACATGCTAATACTGCTCAAGAAACAGTTTCAAGATTAATTAATCCACCTATGGAAGTTCCACCAATAATGATGAATGCCTTACATTTGATCATTATGCAAAGTCGTATTGCTGTAGGAGGAAAACAAATACGAACTATAACTGAAGTTTCTGAATTAGCTGGACTAGAGGGCTCAAAGCCTAGATTGAATACGCTGTTCAAATGGAATGGTCAAACTAATAAATTAGAAGAAACTGGAGTTCCTAGTAAATTAAGAGAACGGATTTCTAAAGCTGCAGGAATTGCACCAAGGCAATTTGATGAGATGGCACAAAATAGACAGAAAATTCTTGAATCTTTAGTTCAAAGAGGCTACAACGATATTAAGCAAGTCAGTACTGTCGTTCAAAATTATTACGCTAAGATGTAAGCATATGGTAAGCACTTATTCTGAAGCTGGAGTAGATATCGATGCAAGTGAAAGAGCTACTGAAGCTCTCATTGCACAAATTAAAAGCGTTAACAGAAAGGGTGACGGTGAAGCCATAAAATTAGATAATGGATTTGCAGGACTAGTCAAACTTGGAGATGGTGCATTGGCAATGTGTACAGATGGTGTTGGTAGCAAATTATTACTAGCTGAAGAAATGGATTCGATACACACAGTTGGAATAGATTGTGTTGCAATGAATACAAATGATCTAATTTGTGTTGGAGCTGAACCACTAAGTTTTGTAGATTATATCGCACTTGATAAGCCAGATGAAAAATTGATGGCTAAAATTGGAATGGGGCTAGCTGAAGGCTGTAAACAGTCTAATTGTACCCTTTCAGGAGGAGAAACTGCAATTCTACCTGAATTAGTTCACGGTTTTGACATTGCAGGAACTTCTGTTGGTTATGTAAAACAAGACAAAATTATTGATGGAACTAAAATTTCTGAAGGTGATATCTTAATTGGATTAAAATCAAGTGGACCTCATTCAAATGGGTATACTTTGATTCGTAAATTATTTGACGGGGATAAAGACATTGGAAAACAGCTTGTTGAACCTACTAGAATTTATGTCAAAGAAGTAATGAACTTGATTAAACAAGTAGAAGTCCATGGAATTGCTCACATTACAGGAGGTGGATTAGACAATATTAATCGAATAAATGACAATTTTCAATATTTAATCGATAATCCTTTACCTGTACCTTCTGTATTTGATTGGTTACAAGAAAAAGGAAGTATTGAAGACAAGGAAATGTATCGAACATTCAATATGGGAATGGGGATGATAATTATTGTTAACAAAAATGATGCCGAGAAATCAGTATCAATTCTTGGAGAGCATGCGCAAATTATTGGTTCTGTTAGAAATGGAAAAGGTGTTGAACATAGCCAAGTAACAACTGATCTCGCTTAGTTCAATACGGATTAATTCTTGGATCTCAAGTAATTCAAGGCTGAGCCTGATTTGAACCATTCTACTTGTAAATCATCCATACTGTGATTGCAAACAAAAGTGTCCATAGTTCCATCACTGTGTTTTGCTTCCACTATAACCTCAGAATTAGGACCTAGTTCATCAGTTCCCTTGATTGTTAATCTGTCATCTACTCTCAATAAATTCCAAGAAGATTCGTCTGCAAAAGTAAGAGGCAAAACTCCCTGTTTCTTCAAATTAGTCTCTGCAATACGAGCCATGCTTCTTGCAATTACTACTTTACAACCTAAAAATCTTGGAGACATCGCAGCGTGCTCTCTACTACTTCCTTCTCCGTAATTTACATCTGCAACTACAGCCCAACCTTGTCCATTCTCATAGTATTTTCGTGCAACCTTAGGCAGTTTACCTTTACTTCCATCAAGTTGATTGATTGCTGTACCTTGCTCTTCTGTGAAAGAATTATGAGCTCCAATGTAACAATTATCTGAAATATTATCTAGATGACCTCTAAATTGTAACCAAATACCTGCTGGAGAAATATGATCTGTAGTGCATTTACCTTTAACTTTAACAAGAAGAGGAATATCTGTCAAATCTTCTTTAGTTATTGCTTCAAAAGGTTCTAGTAACTGTAAACGGCGACTTGTTGGAGAAACATCAAGGTCAATATTACCTTCTAAGGGTGGAACAAAACCAACCAAACTAGATTCAAAACCGTTAGCCGGTAATTCAGAACCAGTAGGTGGTTTCAAAGAGAATTCCGTCCCATCAGCTGCAACCAATTTATCTTTTTGAGGATTGAAATCAAGGCTACCTGCAAGAGCCATGGCCGTTACAATCTCTGGACTTGTGAGGAATGATAAGGTTTGGTGATTACCATCATTTCTCCCACTGAAATTACGATTGTAAGATGATACAATTGAATTTACATCTCCTTTGGAGACATCCTCGCGTTTCCATTGCCCTATACAAGGGCCGCAAGCATTTGCTAATACAGTTCCTCCAATATCATCAAGAAGTTGCATTTGACCGTCTCTACGAATTGTTTGGTCGATTGTATCTGAACCTGGTGTAACCATGAATTGAACTTTTGATTTTATTCCTGCTTCTTTGGCTTGTCTTGCAACCGAAGCTGCCCTTTCCATGTCTTCATATGATGAATTTGTACAAGAGCCAATTAATGCAGCTTGAATGTCTGTAGGCCAGCCTTTATTCTTAGCTTCCTGACCTAAATCTGAAACGGAACGTGCTAAATCGGGAGTGTGAGGACCAACAATCATTGGCTCTAGTTCTGAAAGATTAATCTCAATTATTCTATCATAGAAATTTTCAGGATTTTCTAAAACTTCTGGATCGGCAACTAAAAGTGATGAATGCTCATTCGCTAATTCAGAAACTCCTGACCTACCTGTAGCGTCGAGATATCTTGCCATACTATCATCATATGGAAATAACGAAGTTGTCGCTCCAACCTCAGCCCCCATGTTGCAAATAGTTCCTTTACCAGTACAAGAAATCGAAGAGGCTCCAGGGCCAAAATATTCTACAATGTGGCTTGTTCCTCCCTTAACTGTCAATTCTTCACAAACTTTCAATATTACATCTTTAGGAGATGACCATCCTGATAATTTACCTGTAAGATGAACTCCAATAACTCCAGGCCAACGAATCGTAAATGGCAAACCAGCCATAACTTCCATTGCATCAGCTCCACCGACACCGATTGCAACCATTCCCAAACCTCCTGCATTTGGTGTATGTGAATCAGTACCAATCATCAGGCCTCCTGGAAATGCATAATTTTCAAGAACTACTTGATGAATAATTCCAGCTCCAGGTTCCCAAAATCCAGCTCCATACTTTGCAGATGCTGATTTCAAAAATGAAAATACTTCGGAACTTTCCTTGTTTGCATCTGCCAAATCACTATCTCTACCTACTCTAGCTTGGATAAGATGATCACAGTGAACAGTAGAAGGAACAGCTACCTCTGAGCGACCTGTTAACGCAAACTGAAGAAGTGCCATCTGTGCTGTTGCATCCTGCATAGCCACTCTATCTGGCTGAAGTTCAACATATGATTTACCACGTTTTGGTACTTTATCTAAATTTAATAAATGTCCGAAAAGAATTTTCTCAGATAAAGTTAATGATCTACCCAAATTCTGTCTAGCCAAATCATGCTTTTTTGACATTTCTGCATATAGGTTTTCTATTTGAGATAAATCTAACATTATTTTCTTACCTAAGAACGATTAATTATAGGTTTTCTTCATCATCTTCTATTACTACTGCCATCGCCCAAAAAACAACTGCTAAAACCCAAAAAAGAAATGAACATGGAAGGCGTAAAGAACGACCTGAAGCTGGAACAATATAATCCTCATTACCCCATAAAATCATTCCACCAGCAACTACACAAGTTAATGCTAGAAAATAAGATAATACTTCACTAAAATCCATTACCAAGAATCCCAAACTGTCTTTTTCGCCATTTCCATTGAGTAAAAGGTATTGTAGATAAGTGATTTTTTCCAACCACTTGGATTAATTTCTTCCCAATCTACTTCATCGCCTTCCTTAACTTTTCTCATTCCATATTCAAAAGCTTTATTCCCTAATAATGCAAAAATTCCTCTACGTGCAATATCTGCTTTTTTCCTTTCTCGAAATTGTTCTTTCCACAATTTGTCATAATCTAAAGAATTAGAAAGTGCTCTCTGAGCCAATACTCCTGATTCTACCGCATAATTCATTCCAAAGCCTCTCCACGGGTCTTGAAAACCTGCAGCTTCTCCTGTATAATACACTCCATCTTTTACTGCAGTTTTAGGAAAGTGAACTCCACCTTGTCCTCCCACAGTTCCAGTTGGTTTAGCGCCATCTATTATATTTTTCAGAACTGGCCTTTCCTCAACGGCTTTATACATCAATTTTTTTACTTGTTTAGCATAAGGTTTCGAACAACAATTCATGACTTTTATAGTATCTTTATCCATTGGAATTATGTATAGATACCAGCCTCGTGGCGAATACTTTTCATCATGCATATACAAAAATTGATCTCTAGGAAAATCTGAATTTTCATAATAGGCACCAAATGCAGCCATGTCTGTTCGATAAGACCCTGAAGACATTATGTCTCCTGATTTTGGTTTAGGTCTAGATTTAAAATTAAATTCGACACCTAAATCTTTAGCCTCATCTGCTAAACCTCTTTCCAACGAATTTTCTCCACCTCGAAGTATTAGTGGTAAAGGTTCTTTGAGAGATATTGTAAAATCTCTTTTCTGTGTACAACAAACAAACTTTTTAGCATCCTTAAATGTAAATTTAGGATTTAATCCCCATTTATTCAAATATGATGTTGCATCAGCCTCTGAAGAAGGTGTGTTGGGACTTTCTTTCAATAAAACTTGATAATTTGGATGGAATTGCATCCCTATATCCTCTCTAGCTTCATGAATTTCTACTTTTTCATCATTCTTTGCAAAATTAATAGCTGCAGCTAATCCTGAAAGGCCTCCACCTATTATTTTACGTTTATTTCCCATGATTTTTCTCTTTATGGATATCTTAAATTTCAATCAGAAGTTTTTGAAGTTTCATGATGCTATACAATGTCATCTAAGTGCAAATAGAATAGGTCTTAAAGTTCTATTGTTAAAATAATATTTATTTTTTTGAAGCTGCTTCAACTACATTAGACATTAACATAACTACAGTCATAGGCCCTACACCACCAGGGACTGGCGTCAAAGCTCCAGCAACCTCTCTAACATCAAAAGAAGTGTCACCAACAAGACCTTGATCTGTACGATTTACTCCTACGTCTATTATGACTGCTCCAGACTTAACCATCTCTTTGGTAACTGTATTAGGGTAACCAACAGCTACAATCAAAATATCCGCTTCCTTACAAAATTTTTGGATATTAGGTGTTCGACTATGGCAAACCGTAACTGTTGCATCCATACCTTTCTGAAGTAGTAGTAGAGAAATCGGTTTTCCAACAATAGTACTACGGCCAACGACCACTACATTCTTTCCACTAGGATTATTGCCTGTACGAGATAATAACTCGATGATTCCTGCAGGAGTACATGGTTTCATTCCTGGATTTTCTTGTACTATTTTACCTAAATTAGTAGGATGAAAACCATCAACATCATTTTCAGGTTCTATCAAATCTAATACACTTTCAAATCCAGCTGGCAAAGGTAGCTGAACAATTATACCGTCTTCAGTTCTATTCAAATCCTTAACTAAATTTTCCAACTCTTTTTTAGATATATCTGACGAAAGATGATGGTGGGTTAGATTAATTCCAATACGCTCAGCTGCATTAGATTTAGCACGAATATAAGAGGTAGAAGCAGGATCTTCACCGACCTGAACTACTGATAATTTAGGCGGTATTTTCATTTGTGCTACTCTAACTTGTAACTCATCCTCTATCTCTTTTGCAATTTTCTTTCCATCAATTAACTTAGCAGTCAATGTAAATCCTCTAACTGATAAAGTTCAACTTCAATACGAGGCCCATCGCCTTGTGCTGCAATTCTCTTTCGGACTATTAATTCTGATATTTGACCATCATCATGATACAAGACTCCACTAAGGCCATCCTTGATAGATTTAGCAATATTATCTGCATCTGGTCTCTTTGAATGGTACTCTTCTTTTCTTGGTTCTTTTACCCGCCATTTGCTCTTAGGACATGGAAAATATGCAAATATTTCAATTCCCAAAGGCCCCTCAAAAAGACCTTCAAGTCCAGCTTCAGTTCGAGCTTTCTGACCAATATAGGCAATATCTGCCTTGTAGACCTTACTGGGTTTTGGATCTGTAGCAACAACAAAATTACCCTTTCGATAAAATCTAGGTCGGCCTTGAGCAACGGGCTTTCCTGGCAATGTAAATTTAATACGCACACCAACCCATACGGGGGGGACAAAAAACGTGTTCGTCCAACATATTATTTTAATTAGGTGCTCACAAGCAGGATATTATGCGTGTTGCTGTCCTCCATGAAGACAGATGCCAACCAAAGAAGTGTCAGAATGAATGCTATAATTTCTGTCCACCTGTTAGAAATGGGGTTGAAGTTATTACCTGGAGAAGAGACAATAAACCCATTGTTTCCGAACCTCTGTGCATTGGTTGTGGAATATGCGTACACAAGTGCCCACATGACGCATTAACTATAGTTAATTTACCTGATGAACAAGAAAAAGATACAGTCCACAGGTATGGAATGAATGAATTTAGATTATTTGGCCTCCCAGCTCCTGAAAAAGGAAAGGTTATTGGAATACTAGGTGCAAATGGAACCGGAAAAACCACGGCAATTTCACTTTTAGCTGGAGAAATAATTCCTAACCTCGGAGATTGGGAAGTTGAAGGTTCGTGGGATGATGTAAAAGATTTCTATTCAGGTACTGAAATTCAGAAACATTTCAATAAATTATCTGATGGGAATATCAGTATTGCTCTAAAACCACAATATGTTGATAGAATACCTCAGATGTTTGATGGCACTTTAAGAGAACTCTTGGAAAGAGTAGCATCGCCAGAGAAAGTTGAAGAATTCGCCACTAAAATTAATTTAACTAGTTTAGACAAAAAATTGAGTAAAGTCTCAGGTGGAGAATTACAAAAAGGAGCAATTGCAGCTACAATCCTAAAAGAAGCTGATCTCTATTTCTTTGATGAACCTTCATCCTATCTTGATATTGAACAACGAATTTTTATTGCTAGAATGATTTCTGAATTAGGGGAGACAAAAAGTGTTATAGTAATTGAGCATGACTTAGCTATTCTGGATTATGTAACTGACAATATACACATTATGTATGGAAGTCCAAATGCATATGGTATTGTTTCACAAAAGTTGGCAGTAAGAAATGCAATTAATTCTTATTTGGATGGATATGTTCAAGAATCAAATGTAAGAATTCGAGATAATACAATCAAATTTCTGAAGCACCCTCCGAGAACTGGATGGGATGGTCAAGTATTAGTGAAATGGCCAGATCTCTCAAAACAATTAGGAGATTTCAAATTGGAAGCTTCAGCCGGTGAAATACTTGGAGGTCAAGTATTGGGAGTTGTTGGTGGCAATGCTACAGGAAAAACAACATTTGTAAAAATGCTAGCTAATGAATTAGAGCCAGATGCAGGTGAAATTGAAAGCGATATTACCGTTTCCTATAAACCTCAATACATCAATGCACCTGAAGGCATTATTGTAGGTGATTTATTACAATCTGTAAAAGGTTTTGACGAGCATATGCTTGCTACAGAACTCAATGTACCTCTTAATCTGGAACCATTAATGGAACGCGAATTGCAGACACTGTCAGGTGGAGAATTGCAACGCGTAGCTATTGCTGAATGCTTACTGAAGGAAGCTGATCTTTATCTGCTAGATGAACCTTCAGCCTATCTTGATGCAAACCAAAGAATGATTACTGCAAAGACAATCAGACGTTCAATGGAACAAAGAGGCAAATCAGCCTTAGTGGTTGATCACGACGTCTATTTTATTGATTATATTGCAGATGGTTTATTGTGTTTTGGAGGAATACCTAGTAAAGAAGGAAAGGCAGAAGGACCTTATAATATGCGTCAGGGAATGAATACCTTCTTAGGTAAAGTAGGAATTACATTTAGAAGAGATAAAAATACATACAGACCAAGAATAAATAAGCCAGGTTCAAGGCTTGATAGAGAGCAAAAAAGCAAGAAAGAATTTTACTATTCAAATTGATGATTAAATTTATTGCAGGGCCTCGATAGGCTTCCGTGTTACAAAGGCCCTTAGAGTACATTGTTCGAGGATACACGAACATAATTATGAATTATGCAATCCTCACAGTTAGCGTTCTAAGTCTGATTACTGTATTACTATTGCAATCTGCAATGACCTTTGAGCAGAACATGACACGAGATATTGAGGTTTATCTTCCTGAAGGTGAAGAATCAACCAAAATATTAATTGAAGTTAGAGAAGATTGGGCTACTGATTTAATTATAGTTTATTTGCAAACTCCAAATGCTAAGGATCCTGGATTCTATAAAGATGCAACTATCGATAATATAACTCATGTTCCAACATTAAAAGAAATATCACTTTTAGAACAAACTATTGATCCTTATGGCCAAACTACTGATTTAGAAAAATATCAAGCAGATAGAGGCGAAAATGATGATATCATTTTTACTCTAAGTATTTCCACACTAATCAAAGAATTTAATTCGACTAATGCAAGATTTATCGAAGCCTCCGAAGGGAAAATATTCGGCGGTCTCAGTATAGAAGAAAATGACGATGATACTGTTAACCAAACTGGAACCTATGCAATCCCTAGTGATCAAGACAGAGTAGATCAAATATTCGACAGTACTGCTTCGGCATTGCAAAATTTTGCTATAGATACAAACGATGATGGAATTATTGATACGGCAGTCATACTTTTTGCATTAAAGGCTTCAGATGAAAATAATGATGATATTCAAAAAGCAAAGATTGACCAAATACAAGAATTCATTGATTTAAGAGAAAACCCAAAAACTGAAATGACACAAACTGGATTGGTAGTAGTACTCCATGAAGTTACAGAACGTTTGTACGATGATTTACTCACTATGCTGCCCATGTCATTAGGAATAGTACTATCGCTAATGATTCTTTTTCATAGAAATTGGCTAGCAATACCTGTTGTACTAGTTCCAATCTTTTGTTCTTTAATATGGACTTTAGGAATTGTGAATCTGTCAGGCGTTGTTCTAACTCCTATGATTGTCGCTGCGGGACCTATCTTAGTTGGAATCGGAGTTGATTATGGACTCCATATTGCAAATCGAATAGTCGAATTTAAGGATGAAGGAAACAAAATGCCCAAAGCAACCTATTTGGCATTACTAAGTACTGGAAAAGCAACTCTTCTCTGTGCCTTAACGGATTCAATTGGCTTTTCAGCTTTATTCATTTCACCGATTGTTCCAATGAGGACTGTTGGTTTTACTATGATTATTGGAGTTATCTGTTCATTCTTTTTGACAGTCAGTATGACGCCCGCGATGATGAGGTTAACAAACTATTCAAGGCATAAAAGTGGAGGTTGGAAAAAAATTGCTATTTTCTCAACAAAACAATGGAAAGCAATTCTAGTCGTAGTTCTACTAACTACTGCTTATTCTATTGCAAGAATATCTGTAATGGATCAAGATATTAAAGGCAATGAATCTGCCCCAGAAGATGTAGATTCTATTCAAAAATTAAAAGAATACTCCGAAGAATTCGAAGCTGGACAAACCGGGATTTTACTCATCAATAATCAAACTGAAAGAGAAAAACCCGCGGCTAAAGATTTAGATGTACTTGATGTAATGAATTGGACTCAAGGAGAAATCAATAATTTATCCGTTGAAAATAGGAATACAAATGAAATAATCAATGTATCTGCTTTCTCTATAGTTGATTTTTTCAAATCAGCTCACTTCACAATAGTAATCGAAGACTTGGACGGAGAGGCTCTATTCGCATTTGATGGTAGCTTCTGGGACTTTCTTCACAGTGATTTTTTCGGAGATGATTATGCAATAGTTGATCTAAATCCAGTATACAACCGTGAAGAATTACGTTCAGATATGATTGATGTATTCTATGAATCTTTTACTGATGAGATGAGAGCCATGCTTCTAACTGATGAATACGATAAAGCTCTAATCTATGTTAGTATGCCATATATCAATATAGATGATACTGCAATTTTGGTAAAAGAAATTGATAGAATTTCTGAAATAAGAAATAGGCAAATGTCGTTCTATGATGCTCAAATGTCTACCCTTACAGGAGGGCCTCCTGTAACAATTGCCATCAATGAAGGAATACAAGAAACCCAATTTGATACTATCAAACTCAGCTTACTATTAGTTTTAATATGTATGATAATGATCTTTTGGTCTCCCAAGTATGGTTTTGTAACATTTTTGCCTATTTTACTTGTAATTCTATGGTATCCTGCAACAGTAGATGCAGGAGGTACGAATCTAAATATCTTCACTGCAATGGTTGGTACCATAATCATAGGAATAGGAATTGATAACTCTATTCAAATAACGGAAAGGGTTAGAGAAGAAGGGGCAACTCCAGAAGGTATCGAAAAAGCAGTTGAAAATACAGGACAATCAGTTGTAGAAGCAACGTTTACCACAATGGGTGGTGTATTTTCAGGAGTTATAATTTCATTTTATAGAACTCAGTTTGTAGGCTTAAGAAATTTCTTTGCTTTGATTATTACATTAGTTCTATTTTCTTTATTAATGGCTGTGTTTGCATTACCTAGTTTTTATCATGCTTTACATTATATTCAAAATAAGTATGCTAAAAGAAATTGGAGAATAAAAACTAAATTCAATTAGACAACATCTCATTTACTGCCAATACTGAATTTTTAGCGTAAGGCAATAATCTATCTTCAATATGTTCAGGTTTAGCCCCAGGCCCTATTATTCCAAAACCAATTGGTTTCATAGAAGCAAGTTGTAAATCTATTAAGGACTTAATTACTGATTGACCCATTATTGAACCATGTTCAGTTTCTCCTTTTTCAATTATACCTAAAACAACCGCACCATCTATTGATTCTCTAAGAAACAAGCGTTTGATTTGTAATGGCATTTCCATGGAACCAGGTACCCATACTACTTCTTCAACTATTATACCATTATCTAAAGCCACTGAACGAGCTTCATCAACCATCTTCTCAATATGGCTTTTATGATAACTACCTGCAACAATTGCTATAGACTTAACCATGGATAGACTCCTTATTCATTTCAAGAATAGTATCTACTGTATTTCTAGTCTGTGTTTCAATTTCAATATTAATTGAATCTCCTACTACTTTATGTATTATATTCGTCAATCTTAATGTTTCAGGAATTAAATAAACTGTAAATGTATTATTTATTTTATCTACTTCGCCAATTGTCAAACTTATTCCGTTTAAAGAAATATACCCTTTGGAAAAAATATATTTTTGTAAACGTGAATTACATTTTAATGTTAAAATATAATTGTTTTTAGGTTCCTTTATGTCTGTAATAGTTACAGTATCAAAAACATGGCCTGAAATCATGTGACCTCCGATTTCATCCCCTAATTTCATTGACCTTTCAATATTTACAACTGAATTTGTCTTAATATCTCCAAAAGTAGTGACCTTCAAAGTTTCAATTATTACATCAAATTCTAAACTATCTAAATTTATATTAGTTACAGTTAAACAAACGCCATCAACGCAAACACTTGCCCCCACTTGAATCCCTTTATTGAATTCAGAGGAAGTTTGAATGATTATTGATGATAAATTTTCTTTTCGGATTATTTTAGAAACAATTCCCGTACCTTCTACTATTCCTGTAAAAACCATTATACCTCATTCTGAATCATATTTATTCCTGTATATTTTTAATATTTTTGATATTATCTTACGAGAACCTGCTAAATCTTGCTCCATTTCTGGTAATCTAACTACTTTTACTTTGATACCTCGTTCTAGTAATTTTTCTTCTAATTCATGGCGCGTAAATAATCGTTGATCATAACCAAGGGCAATCACATCTGGCTTAATTTCATCCACAATTATATCCAACATATCTCCAGTTCGTCCAATTACAACTCCATCAACCGGTTTAATGTGAGAAACTACTTCTGCACGCATATCATCAGATAAGATAGGTTCGCCCTTCATCTTACGTACTGTATCATCATTTGCAATTATTACTACTAATTCATCCCCGTGTTCCTTAGCTGCATTCAAAAAATGAGCATGTCCGGAATGGATTATATCAAAAACACCAGTTGCTACAACTTTCATTTACACTCATCCATTATTTGTTGACCCTCTAAAAACAGATATCCCTCTTTTTGAGCCCATAATTTCGCATCACCAGGCGATAAAGATAAACCATCGTTCCCAACCATCTCACATCCTAAAGCTATCGGGTTCATTTCTATTAAGTTAAATAATGCAACGATTAATTCAGTATGCCCTCGGCGAGATTTAAGAAGATCAGAATCTGCAATACAGACTGGGACATGGCCGGGAATACGGAAATTTTGCGCAAGATGAGTTTTACCGTCTGTTATTTTAGAACTCACAGTATCTTCAAATATTTGTGCAAATACTCGTGCAGTTAGAGCTCTATCATTATCACTAATTCCTGTAAATGTGTCCTTGTGATTCAAAAAAACTGAAAAAGATGAACGTTTATCATATGGAAGCTTATGACTAAGCATGGTTTTCAATATCTCAAATTTATTTCTATTCTTAATTGCTTCTTCATATATCTCTTCTGCAAAGGGTAATCCTAAATCACTGGAAGCTCTATTTTCAGCCGCTAAGAAAATCATACCCCCTCCGTTTTTTCTGAGGAAATTAACGCTAGACTGAGTAACATATTTAGCTGAAAAAAAGATGTCTGTTTCACCTTCTCTATTAGCTTCATCAAAAACTAAGATTGGTTCGCCTCTTCTCAAAATTTTAGTAATATTTTTTACGTCTATCATTTATTGACCTTCGAATTTTAGTTCTTAATATGTTTAATTTTAACTGTGCCATTAAATAATTGCGTAGATACTCGAAAATGAGTAAGCATCTTATAAATCATAAGTTATACAATCTATATTTGCACTGTATTGAGCCTTCAAACTAACATACCTCGTACAAGATAAATCTCCTGAATTGAGCTTGACAATCATGAGAGAACCAAAATCTCTATTACAAACTAAAGGATCCTTATCTGGTGAAGTATATAGATCATATCCACCCCATTCATGTTTCCATTCTTTTGTAAGATCATAGACTACTAACAATCTGTTAGTTTCAGATTCATCCATGTGCAATAATGAATAATCTCCCGGAGAATAAGATATATGATTTGATTTTCTAAACTTTGGTTTAAGGCCTGTTGCTTTAGATAAAAAAACCCTAAAATCAGAGGATTTCCAAAAATTATCTAGTAATGCATTTCCAATTTTACGATTATAATAACCTATCTTTTCTTCGAAATTCAATTCAGGCTCAATAATATCTGGTGATTCATTGAGGAATTTAGACAACCGAATGAAAGGAATATCTGCTGAATTAAAAATTCGATTCAAATTAGAGATAGTTGCGTCTTCTAGATAATAAAAATTTATATCAACCATGGTACCACCCAGTAACTGTTAATCTCTGAATATCTTGTAGTATTTCTCCAACCTGGTGCCATGAGTGTTTAGAAACTTCAAACATAATCAAGGAGTTATATTCTGGAATAACACTATCTACTAATTGTGAAGAATTATTTTCCTCTATATCAAAAATCTGTAAAGAGCCACCCATCTCTTCCGTTATTTCAGGGGTGAGATGAAGACTGTAAGCAATAATTCTTTCCTCAACTTGATCATCATGAGGTAATAAAAAATCTCCCAAACCATAAACATATGCAGCCATGTCAATACTAGAAAGTGGTTTTGAACTAAAAGCTTCAGCTACCTTTTTCCGCCATATCTCATCTCCTAAATCATCACGAAGAATATTAATCGCAGGGTGATCTATATCTGTTAATTCCACACTGGCCCAATAGCTAAATAAATCTGATTCTTTGAAGTCATATTCTAGGCCAGCGAGAGCATCAATTACGAGATCTAATGTACTTTCATCAAGAAAATCTTTTACTACTACATGAGGATATGGGAACTCTTTGACTACCGATATTTTTTCAGCCTTTCGCATATTCTCTCCTAATCCAGTTTAACATACCTTCAACTGTGCCTAAATGAGTTTCCGTCTGATGAGGGCCATGGGATGAATGAGTTTCTTGAAGACCTGGTCTTATTTCTAATAATTCATTTAGGATCGTCTTAGAAGATTTATCTTCACTATAACCCTGTTTAACAATTTCCATCCATAACTCGAATTCTCTTTTAGTTTCTCTAAAAACTCCATCTGCAGGCCTCGGACCAAAATGAGTATAATGAAGATACTCTAAATTCAATTTCTCCATTTTTTCTATACTTTCTAAAGCTAAATCATGCCTATAGTATCCTGGCGTAACCGGGAAAGAACGATCAATATCTGAATACCAAAGTCCTGCTGAATCTCCGACAAAAGCTTCCATTTCATAAATCCAAGTTATATGATGAGGCGCGTGCCCAGGTGTATGAAGGGCCTTAATTTTGTGATGACCTAAGGATAATTCAAATCCATTTTCTGCTGAAATTAATCGTTCTTTGGATATTGGCTTAGGTTTTCCATAAAGATCAGCTATACTCCCTAGAAATTCGCGACTGCCTGACCACCAAGAATCTATACTAGAAACATGCTTGTATGCATTAGGATGTACTATAGATTTAGCATTTTCACATATCTCCATTAGATGGCCCCCTCCACCAAAATGATCTAAATGTATGTGTGTTGGAATGATATAGTCTACATCTTCTGGATTCAATCCCATTTGCTTTATCCCAGCTAAAAGATTATTGTGAGAACTGGCTGGCCCTGTTTCAATTATTGATATCTTTTTATCCATAATTACATACACTGATATGAAATTTGATTCATTATTAGGACATATGTCAAACCAAAATATATTGTTGCTATGTTTGTTAATTATTGGAGCCACACAATTGCATAAGATAGGGGTTTAAGTGAACCGACGGCCTTATAGCGGGTTGTTGGCATGTATATGTCCGTTGAGTTAATGAAATATATAATTGTAACCGGCGGTGTCCTTTCCGGATTAGGTAAAGGAATAACCTCATCTTCTGCAGGACTATTACTACAATGCGCAGGCTACAAAGTAACTGCCGTAAAAATGGATCCATATTTGAATGTTGATGCAGGCACAATGAATCCATATGAACACGGTGAAGTCTTTGTTATGAAGGATGGAGCTGAAGTTGATTTAGACCTTGGAAATTATGAACGATTTTTACACTGCAACTTAACAAGTGAACACAATATTACTACTGGAAAAGTTTACAAAAGAGTCATAGAAAAGGAGAGACATGGAGATTATCTCGGTCAAACAGTTCAAATAATTCCTCACGTAGTCAGAGAAATTGTTGATGGAATGAGAAAGGCTGCTGAAGATTCAAAGGCAGATGTTTGTATGGTGGAATTTGGAGGAACTGTAGGCGATATTGAATCAATGCCGTTTATGGAAGCTGGCCGTCTTTTGAGTAGGGAAGAAGGGAAAGAGAATGTAATGTACATCCATACTACTCTTGTCCCAGTTGTAGGTTCTGTTGGAGAACAAAAGACTAAGCCAACACAACATTCAATTAAAGAATTACAAGGACTTGGAATAAGGCCCGACATTATCGTTGGAAGAAGTAATGATATGTTAGACGAAGATATTGCTACAAAAATTGCTTTCTTCGCAGATATACCACGAGAAGCAGTTATTTCAGCTCCAGATGCACAATCTATCTATGATGTACCTTTAATGTTCTTAGAACAGGGATTACATGAATTGATAGAAAAAAGACTTGGACTAAAGACAAAAAAACCAGATGTTACAAAGTGGAAAGATTTTGCAAAACGCGTATCTAATGGGGGAGAAGAAATCGAAATTGCTTTAATTGGAAAATATACAGCTCTAAAAGATTCATATATCTCGCATAAAGAATCTCTTAGATATGCTGGAGCAGTTCTAGGCTGTAGAGTGAAAATTAGATGGATAGAAGCACCAGATTTAGAAGATAGTGGATCTACCAAGGACCTTGAAGGTGTAAATGGCATTCTTGTTCCCGGAGGATTTGGAAATAGAGGTGCTGAAGGTAAAATTATGAGTGCTAAATGGGCCAGGGAACAGAATATCCCATACCTTGGAGTTTGTTTTGGTTTTCAATTAGCTACAATTGAATTTGCACGTAATGTTTTAGGCCTCAAGGGTGCTAATTCTGCTGAACTCGATCCAAAAAGTCCACATCCCGTTGTCAATATACTCCCTGAACAAGAAGGTGTAGATGATATGGGGGCTACTATGAGATTAGGAGATCATGATGTAAATCTTAGTAAAGGAAAAGCTAGGGCGCTTTATGGTAAAAATACAATCTCTGAAAGGCATAGACATCGTTATGAAATAAATCCTGAATACATCGAGCAAATTGAAGCGAAAGGGCTAAAATATACTGGAAGAGACATCAGTGGAAGAAGAATGGAAATACTAGAACTTGAAGGCCATCCCTATTTTGTAGCATCCCAATTTCATCCTGAATTCAAATCTAGACCTGATGACCCATCTCCTTTACATCTCGGTTTGGTAAAGGCTGCTCTAGCCCATAAAAAAGGATAAAAAGCAAGGGCAAGCTTATTAAGCTGTAATTTCTGGCTATATTATGTCAGACGATAATGATAATAATGATGAATTCACCGATTTCAAAGGTAGAGCCGATTCTCCTGAAGATGGTTTCACAACTTCTGAAATGATTACTGGATTCGGAATGCTCCTTATTTTTGTAGGATTCATATTTGGTTTAATCAGACTTTTAGGCCTAAAAAACGGAGAGATTCCTGCTGATTATGACAACCACCTTGATCAATTGTACCTAAGTTATCTTATAATGTTTGTAGGAATATTGATAACCAGTCTATTAGGATTCGGTGGAATGTTCAAAAGAACTATGTCTTCTTTCCTCGGTTCTAACGATTAAAAAGTTAATAATTTATCGAAACTTACGGACATTGTATTGTCATTGAGCTCATAAGTATAAACGAAGGTGTGAGTTCCATTGCTTTCTGTTGCTGATGTTAAAGTATAGAGTAAAGAGTATCCGCGTGAGGCAAGGATTGACTCAAATTCTTCTGTGGCAGTATCAAAAGACATGGATAATTCTACACCATCTGCAGCATTCAAAACTTCATACTCTAAGGCTAATGAAAAACTATTCTCTAATGAAGTAATTATTGGAGTTATATCGTGTCTTTCTCCTTGATGAT
This sequence comes from Methanobacteriota archaeon, assembly GCA_014240055.1. GTDB lineage: Archaea > Thermoplasmatota > Poseidoniia > MGIII > CG-Epi1 > CG-Epi1. The sequence goes on from JAAZXP010000002.1 coordinate 63,976, forward strand.
TACCCAAATTTACTGAATGTGTGATTGTACTAGTAACTGCAATTAGAGTAATTGACATTAAAAGTCCAGAAACTAGAAGTAATTGTGCTTGATCTCTCATTAATCCTCCCTATATCCATACCAAAGCTGCAAATTTAATTCCCAGAGTTCGTCGTCGGCCCAAACGACTCTGAAAGTTTGAGTAACTGGTCCGGTGTGGACCGTTCTATCAACAAGAGTCTCTGTTTGACCTTCATGCGTCCCTTCCAACCTATATGACAAGGAAGAAGAAAGACCTGAATCCAAATATTGCTTTATTGCCGTATTATTGTCTGTAGCTAACCACCAGGATAGTGTAGAATTATGATGTGTTGCAGCAATCGTTGAGTCTGTTGGAACCCATTCATCTAGTATCTCCAGAATTTCTAATCCTGTAAAATAAAGATCATTTTCCTCAAAATTATTAGCATCACTTGTGGGAAGAACACTAACTGCAACATTGATTGTGGAAGTGAATAAAGTAGCTACTAACAAAACTTCCAAAACATGCATTTGACCTTTAGTATTTTTCATAATTATTAAACTCCAATTAAATCTGTGGAGTGTTTACTGAGGTTGCAATACCTATTATTTCGAAAATAAACCAACCCAAGAAGAGAAGGAAAGATGCTCGACTAAATGCAGAATATAGCTTACCTGTAGACATGAAGCCTGCTGCAAGTCCGTTACCTATTCCTTGAACCATAAGACTGTAAAGGAACATACTTGAAATCCAAACTTCATTCATCTCCCTAATTGTTAGATTACCTATAGACATACTACCGCCGCCTGTGGCTGCTGAAGAATCTACAATTGCAGGAATAAAAGTACTAGCAAGAACTAAAATAATACCTAAGTAAACAAAGAAAGAAGCGTAAATAACAGTCACATAACTGCCTACTTCTTGTCTTCTTTCATTCTCTAAAGCCTTTATTTCTCTAGCATCAAAAGAGGCTGCCAAAAGAATATCCGAAATTCGACCTCCGGCCCTATTTGCTTCATCAACCATTCTTACAGCTCTTGTTACAATTGGAGAGGTTACTCTTTCAGTAAACATTTCTAAAACTTCACCGAAAGAAACTCCCCACGAAATTTGTGAAGCCATTTTGTTTACCTCATCATTAAGATTACCATATTCTCCTTTAGCTAAAGTTTGGATAGCTACAGTCATACTAAGTCCTCCTTTCCAGTATTCAGCAAGATCTCTTAAAAAATCGGGAAACTTTTCCTCAACACGTGCTCTAATTGCATCTTGCCTTTTTCCATACCATCCATAAGGATACATCAAGGCAATTAAACCAAAAACAATGTAATCTATAGCTGAAATTTCAGGATAACTACGAAGCCATATATCTGCAGTCATCTCTTCATCAATGCCATTTACAAAAGGATCTTTATCTTTAGTTTCATTATTTGTAATTGCAAAAGGTGACCCTAAACCAGTAATTAATTCATATCTTTCTCCATTCTGTGGTTCAGCATATGTATTTCCTAAAGTAAAAGTAAATCGACCATCATTCAAATTCCAAGGATTATCAAATTGTTTATCATTATCTCTATCTTCCATTGGGGTGAGAGCATCAGTTCTTATGTCTTCATTGGCAATTGCAAAAAATAAGAGTGCTAATACTATTGAAAAAGCTGCAACTAGGGCTGGGCCCCAATCTGCATCTTTATTTTTGACACTTAACCAACGATTGACTTTCCAATACTCCATCCAACGTCTTTTGACACCAGTACGGCGATCTGCGTAGACTTTATTCTGAAGGTTCCCTTTTATTGACATTAGTCAGTTGAAACCTCCTGACTTAGTGAATAAAATAAACCTGAAAATACTATTTGGATAACTGGAAATCCTCCAAAAACTAGAAGGTACATGTGTATCTGTTCAAGCTGCATTCCAGCTCCAGAAACCCAGAATGTAATAACTGCAATAATCATTGCGAAAATAGGCAGTGCGACAGCTACAACCACATAAGCTTCGGAAAATAAGGCCATTTGCTGTAAAACATCTTTAACATGGCTTCTATTTTGTTGACCATAATATTCTGCTCTGTTTAAGAAATAAAGCTTTAGATTTCCTCCTGCTGTTACAGTCCCAATAATTCCCTGAACAAATTCAGCGAATCTTTCAGAGGGTGTTCTGTCTACAGCTTCCTTTAATGTTGTTACTAAATCCCGACCCATAAACTCCATACTATGATAGATCCAAGCCGCCTCATGCGCAATTTCCCCATATATATCTTTATTTCGAGCAAGAGATTTGAAAGTCATAGAAGGCGTCGCATTAGCTGCTGCCATTGCTGATACATAACTAGCTGCGAAAGGAATTTGTTTGTCCATATCTGAAGCTCTACTACTCTCCAACAAAGCTGGAGTTAACCACTGAACCAATGCCACTAAACCAGGTAATGCCAGCAACAATACTGCAGCTATAACTATTTCAACAAAGAGGGAAATTGAATAAGTTGGTATTATCGTTTCTCCAGTTTGGCTATTGATAGTAGGTGCTGCATTCGGATCTTCCATAGACTCTATTTGAGGAATTACTACGCCAAGAAGGAGCAATGTAACGCCCAGACCAACTAAAAAAGTTAAAACTACTTGCATTACTGTAGTAGCCACATAATCTTCTGCTAAAAGTGGAATACGGGCTTTAACTAATTGATTTTTGAAAGATAATGAATCTTTTGTTAGCATGCGGCCTAACCAACCGAATAAAACTCTGCTGAATGTTTCAAAACCCGTCAGAGCCATTTATGCCACCAACGTGGATTGGCAGAGCGTTGTACTCTACTAGCTAAATTAGTTTTCAAACTTATCAACGCCTTAGACTGACGTGTTTCTTCTTTTTCAACTGCTGAGGATTTCTGACCTTCAGCACTTTTATCAATAATCATTGCTGCTTTGGATCTAGCGTTCATTTCAGACAATACTGCTTTCAGAATTCTACGGCCTTCAACCTCATTAAGGGAGGAAACATCACCAATATCGACTTCTTTGGTTAATGGAACTAATTGTTTCAATGGCACATAATATGCCTGGTCTTTCAATAGATCATTTTGTAATTTTACTTCTATATTTTCACGCCTAGATTCTTCATTGGCAATTAACTTAGCTCTCTTAGTTGGATCATCAGTTTGAGAGATTTTAGCATCATTTTTTGCTCGAGTGGCTTGTTCTTTAGCTTCACGAGTTTGATACTTCTGCCTGATCTTAGGTGGGAAATCCCCAACATCTACTTCTTCATCATCTCTAGACAAGTCCATCTCTCTTTCTTCAACTTTGCGACGACGTTTCTTACCGCCTACTTGCATATCTTCGTAAACTTGACGCATAACATCTTCTGGATGAACATAATACTCAGCCACAACACGTGCAAAATCTTTGTAATCTCTAATACTTTTCTTTAAACACCATTCAATAACCAATTGACGTCTCTTAGTTTCATCCATTATCTCAACGCGGTTGAGATTTGCCTTCATCATAATTTTCTCAAAAATATATGATTTACCTGTGAAAACATATTCGTCAATAGTATTGTCCCATCTGAAAGCTTCATTGGTTAATAATTCATGTGAATGAGGATCTATTCCTATAATTTCAACAATTGCTTTATTTCTTCGGACACGCTTACCACCAACACGAGTCTGAATCTGAATTGAAATTCCATCTAGTGCCGGAATTAACACTCTAGGAATCTCAATAGGTTTGTTTTCAAGACGATGTACTAAACTCTGAATAGAATCTGCGTGGAAAGTGGAATAAGTTGTGTGTCCTGTAGCCATAGCCTGGAATAGAACATAAGCTTCAGCACCTCTAATCTCACCTACAATAATGTATTCTGGACGTTCACGAAGTGCTGCCCTTAACAAATCATACATGTCAACTTCTCCGGCTGCTTTTTCACCAGAACCTCCAGATTCTCCTCCAAAACCTTGCCTAGTACAACCTGGAATCCAGTTTGGATGAGGTAAATTCAATTCTCTTGTTTCTTCAATACTCACAATTTTGTGTTGCCATGGAAGGAAAAGAGAACAAGCATTCAAAGATGTCGTCTTTCCCGAAGCCGTTCCACCTACGAAAAGCATCGACATACCATATTGCATTGCCAACCAAAAGAATGCAATTTGCATCGATGAAAATGTTTTAAATTCGAGTAAATCTACTGGAGTGAAGGGTTCATCTCTAAAGCGCCGTATCGTAAATGTTGAACCTTTTGTTGAAACTTCACGTCCAAGTGTCATAACAATACGTGACCCATCCATCAAAGTTGCATCCAATAATGGTTCTGCAATGGAAATATGCTTTCCACAGCGTTGAGCCATACGAATAATGTACTGTTCTAATACTAATTCATCTTCCCACATTACATTTGTTCGTAAAGATTCAAATCTTCTGTGGTAAACGAATATTTCAACACCAGGCCCATCACAAGAAACATCCTCAATATTCGGATCTTTCATCATGGTATCTATTTTTCCGTAACCAATCAAATCTCTTTCAATGTAATAATGTATTTTTTCTCGATTACTTTTACGTGATTTTAATCTATAACTATCTAAAATATCGTCTACTGCTTGTTTCAAAAAATCTTCTTGCGTCTCGTCGAGCGTCTCGCGATCAATATTGAGAGCCCTCTGGAGAACTAATTTAATTGTATCTAAATCTTCTGTCTCTTGCTTTGAAGCTTTTGGTTCGACTACATAATAAAAACGAGAATAATCTCTTTTATCAAACAAAACTCTAACATAAGAATAAGGTGGATAAACTGGATAAGTATCTAACTCTTCAAAATCTTCACCTATCTCAATATCATCCATGACCAAGTCATGAATTACACCATCTTTTTCGGCAGCTTTACGCTTCCTTTCTTCCGCTTTACGCTGTTTGTTAAGTTTACGACGCTGAAGCCAAGAAAGTTTAGACTCATCAATCTCTTCCTCTTGCTCACCGAGTAAACTCGAAGCATTCTCCATTGTTTCTTTGGCTGCGCTCATTTTATCATCCAGTGGTTAACTTGACAACCTTTAGATTATCATCATAGTATATGACTATATAAGAAGACGTCGATATCAATGGTGAACCGCTAGCAGTCTCTATTGCAGTAGCTGGAAATAGAGGGAATGTGACCTCGAATTCCCCACCTCTAGGCTGCATTGTAGTAACCTTGAGACCCTCGGCGGTGCCTGCCAACTTGTACTTTATTCCATGATTTATTGATTCGATACCTGTATTCAATTTGATAACTGGTGAAGAATCAGGATATTCTCTTACAGTAGTTAATAAATCTTCAACTGACAATTGAAAATAAAGTGCCAACTGTTCAGCCTCTTCCTGTGCAGTATTTGCCATGTTTCCATTGAGCATTGTAGTGGAAGTAAGCATTATTGATGATAAAATTAAAATCGAAACGGCGATTGTGTAAACATAACCAATTAATTCTGATGCTGCTGAATCATCGTAAGCTAAATTTGACATGTATTGTCCTCTCTAATAATCTAAAATCAAATGGCGTGGATTGTGAGTATAATATATCTTGTTCAATACCTTCACTTTGAAATGCCGAATGAGCTACCAATGAGTCCGATCTTTCAAATTGATAATCTGCTGCGTCAAAACTATTGTAAGCCATGTAATGCCTTTGGAATGCTGATGAACTCTCCCCGTCAAAAGCGATTCGTAAACTGTAAATGTTAAGAGAAACATCGTTTCCTCCCTGGTTGCGAATATCAAAATTAAAGTTACCAGCCATTAATGATTTAATAGACGAAGAAAGATTGTAGTCCGTTTGATAAAATGTTAATGAATCATAAGTGTCTTCCTTCCCAACTTCTTCATTTATAACTGATCTAGTAAGAGGTTGTGAACTAACATAAAATTGACCACCTGGTTCTTTAGAAACAACACCGCCGTTTAGCATCCTCATCTTGAAAACACCTGAAACTGAAGCATATTTGTAAGATAGTGAATCGGTACCATAAATGAAAAAACCTCCTACTTGTGTTGTGTTTTTAGTACTAGTATATGTTCCTTGAACACCGTAATCAAGAGGTGGGAAATCTGAAATATACGAATCTAAAGAATCTCCAGTCCACTGCGTCCCATCTGGATAAATTAAAGTAACTCTATATTCCTCTACGATATCTAAATCATCCTTTATTGCAAGAGATTCTGAACCCATTTTTACTCCTACTATTTTTGGAGATGACCAAGGAACTGCAGTATAATAATATCTTATTTCATCTAAGTTTTCACGTTGAACAAAAGTACCTGAACTAAAGGAGATTGTTGAAGTGCGAGATGCACCCTCTCCTTGTGCAAGAACGTGATCTAAATCGGTATCAAAATTCAAAAGGTTATTTTGAGCTGAAGTATATATTGCGTAAGCCTCATTTTGCTGTATTTGAGGAATGCCCCAAGCTAGCATAGTTCCGGTGACTGTAAGCATAATTGCCAATATTAAAATGGTACCAATTACGGGACTCACTCCTTCATCGGATTTTGTTAAGGATAGCTGACGCTGCACACGAGCTCATCTAATAGGGGTTCAAAAAGTATTATGTTAAACTAATGGCTATTATTTTCTAGCCATTTCTCGACATCTATAGCTGCCATACAACCCATACCTGCTGCAGTTATAGCCTGACGATATCTAGTGTCTACTACGTCGCCACCTGCAAATACTCCCGGTATGCTAGTCATTGTATTTTCTTTCCAAAGAAGATATCCACTCTCATCAGTTTCTAATTGATCATTCAAAAAGGAAGTCATCGGTTTGTGTCCAATTGCGATAAAGGCGCCGTCGCACTCTAACTTTTCCTCTGAACCTGTTTTTGTATTTACTAAAAGAGCTCCTTCAAAATTCCCTTCAGAACCCAACCATTCTTTTATGCTGTAATTTAGTTTCCAATCAATCTTTGAATTTGCTTTAGCTCTGTCTGCCATTATTTGTGATGCACGTAATCCCTCTCTTCTATGCACTATAGTTACTTTACTGCAGAATTTTGTTAAAAATGTTGCTTCTTCCATAGCAGAATCTCCACCTCCAATAACAATTACTTCTTTATCTCTAAAAAAAGCACCATCGCAGGTTGCGCACGTTGAAATCCCACGGCCTTTATGAACGTCTTCATTTATTGCATCTAACCAAATTGCCTCAGCTCCTGTAGTAATTATTATTGAGTTAGCCAAATGGACCTCCTTTCCAACATTTAATTTAAAAGGTCTCTGAGAGAAATCAACCGAATCTACATTTTTATCAATTATTTCACAACCAAACCTAGAAGCTTGCGACCTCAGTTCAAGCATCATCTCAGGTCCACCAATACCTTCAGGATATCCTGGGAAATTTTCAATATCACTTGTTAACATCAGCTGGCCACCACTTGCAAATCCTGCAAACAAAGTAGGATTAAGCATCGCTCTTCCTGCATACAACCCGGCAGTATACCCTGCTGGACCTGAACCAATAATTATCAAATCTTTAACTTCAGTCATTACCCTTCATTAGAAAGCCTTCTAAATTATTGTGTATGTCTTAACCATTCCATCTAGAAGATATAATAAAGCCAGTATGTCCAATACCATTATTATCGGGTCGTAAAGCACTGGAACGCGATTGCCAACCTCTCTGAATTATTTCTATAACTTCTATTTCTTTCCAACCATCTAAGGAATCCATGAGAGCTTTAATTTGATTTACTGTTGGAATATAACATATTAGGAAGCCCCCGATCTGTAATGATTTCATTGACCAATTTACTAATTCCCAAGGATTAGGAAGATCTAATATTATTGAAGAGGCTCGTATAGGTGGTGTAGAGTCCATTAATTCTTCATTACGGAGATCTATCAAATTACTCCAAGGGCTCATTTTTATATTTTTCTGAGCTATCTTAAGATGTCTTCTGTTACTCTCAAAAGTAATAACTTTTCCATTTGGAGCTATAGTTTGAGCAAGTGCTAAAGTTAATGCCCCAGAACCGCTACCTGCCTCAACCACTGTTTGACCTGTTGAAAGGCCAGATCTATATAGGATCCAAGCAATATCTTTAGGAGATATGATTTGTGGGCCTCGTTTAAGGTTTAATTGTAGATCAGATAAGACATAATCTACAAGAATACACTTTTCGTCTAATAAATCAAATTCCTTACCTAATTCCTTATTAAGTAAAACTTTAGTTGGAAAACGACCAAAATTCTTTATTTCTAAAACATCTAAATCCAAATCAACTAAATGGGCTGAACCACCAATTATTAGAAGATTGAAATTGCTCATATGAGCAAACTATTAGACTAGCCTACCAAAAGCTTAGCGTTACTTAATGAATATTTCCAATCTGCAGGAATAACATTATTTGAACGGTAATACTTTGCTAGACGAAGTATCTTAGCTTCTGTTAAACGTAAGGAGCGTGTATTATGTATATCTTTCTTATTAATCTTTAAATGTTCACCCAACCGAACTGCTTTCCGCATAAGATTAGTTAAATCTTCAGGTAAAGAAGGTGATAAATCTTTTTCAGCTAATACTTTAGAAATTGATTTACCTGTTGCTAATTTTGTACTTGGTACTGCATGAGTGTCTCTTAGAGCAATACCAATTTGTGAAGTAGAATGACCTTCAGATGCTAACTCAATAATCGTCTTTTCAACATCTTTAGATTTAGGTGACCATTTAGGATTATTTTCTCTAGTCTGTGGGCTAGAGCCTGAGCGGCCTTTACGTCGTGCATGAATTCTTGCCATTTATTATTTGTCTCCTATTGAGGTTATGGCGCCAGTCAGACCGGTATAAAAACATTAGCACATTTATCAATAGTCTAAAGTCCAATATGCTGCTAATTCATCATTAGAATAGATCCTATAAGTAAAATCAGGCATAGATTCATAGTAAGGATTAGTGATTATTGAAAGAGTTGAAGACTTGCCACTAGAATCTGGCATTCCCAAATTAACAATAGATATTGAAACATTTTTCTGAATATCATATGATAATGATGAACTGTTATTCCAACCCCATAGATGATCTTGAGATTTCCAATACAGGTCTTTTAATGATATTCTTTTAATTTCCATATCATCTAAAGATATTAGTCCTGAAGACAATTCCTTAGAATCTTGAATAGCGACCATATTCGAATAAGCAGCTAATCTTCGTTCCCTCTTTTGATCATTAGATTCCAGTATGGAATCCTCTAAATTGGATTCCATCCATTGAGATGTTGAAATACTGCTCTCGCGAACATAATAAGTGTAGTACACTTCCTCACGTTCATGCGCATTAACTCTATAATCGAGATCGTAATATGAGAATGAACTAACTAATATCGTAAATACAGCTAATAAAACTGCCAACCTATTTGGACTATCTTCTAAGTTATCTATAAAAAAATCAATTCCAGGTACAATCAGCAGCAGAATGCCGAATGTTACCAAATATGGAATGTAAATTAGATCAGATATAACAAAAAAAGAAAGAGCTAAATAAGACATTGAAAAGAAATATCCTTGAGAAACGCGGCCCTTCTGAACCCAAAATACTATTCCGAGGATAGATATAAAAAGAAAAGGACCAACATTTATCATATAATACATTATTAAATTGAACATGGCTGAAAATATCCCAATACCGCTAAAAAAGTAGACTCCAATAATTTCGTCGTCCGGACTGTAAGGCGAAAAATCTAAATACTGGAGATAAAAAAGATACCCGGATAAAAATAATAGAAAACCCAAAACTTGTCTACCTGCTCTTTCTCTATTTGTAGCATTTTCTTGCCAATAATAACATAAAACAGACATAACAAATGCTAATAATATTCCTGGAAATAATAGAGCCATTCTGTGTAGAGAGGGTAACATTATTCCTAATAATAATATTAATGAAATAATCCGAAAAGGATGGCGACCATACTTTGTATGAGATAGTCTAAGAAGTAACCAAATAAAAAAGGGCAGTAAAGCAATAAAACTAAATCTAAGAGAAATACTCCACAATGAAAATGTTATAAATCTCGGAGCGAATGAAAAACACAAAGTTGCAAACCATCTACTACGGAAATTATCTGTAAGTTCTCCAGTTAACATAAAAAATCCAAAAGTTGAGATCAAAGACAAAGATAAAGTATGTATCAAAATATACTCAAAAATGGAAAGACCTGTGATTGAGACGATAGTTGATGCTAATAATGTTGAACCTAGAGGAGTAGTTCCAGGAAATAAGCCATAAACTGACAAAATGTTTTCAGCCCAAACTATTTTCCCACTTAATATAACCGATTTAGCCATTGTGATATAATAAAAATTATCTGTGCCAGTCGGTGTTGGAGTGATAGGATATCTAAGTAAAATTGTGAGAAATCCAAGTAAAAATAAGCTACTTTTACTGCTTAATGTTGGACTTTTCATATTATATGAAATGGAGTAATGTATTAAGCAGATATGTTTGATGGAAAATGGCATTTATTACCGCATATTTTTATATAGCAGAGACTTCCCTCGCAAAGCACCTATTCTGAGGGCGCAGTATGGACATACGTAACACCATGAATTACAGTCTGTTTGCATTGCTGATTCTAACAGCACTGATAGCTGGTAAAAGTGTGGATGGATATCCTGCTGGCGGTGCTCAAGAGGGTGCAGGAGATGAATGGGCTGCAGATGCTATTGAAAATGGTTGCTCGTGTCACGCTGATACTCAACTTAATGAAGGAATGTACAGACTAGAAGGAATACCTCAAAAATACATTCCTGAACAAACATACAATCTTTCTCTTCAAATAAATGACTCAAATGTAGTGTCTGAAGAAGATGCCATACGTTACGGTGGTTTTCTAAGTGAAGTAAGTGAAGGTGCATACCAAACTAATGAAAATTATTGGATTGGAGGTGATGGATCTTATATCTCTCACAATGCTAACAGTAATGATGTCCGAAATTGGACATTCCAATGGACTGCCCCTGCCGAAGGAACTGGAGACGCAATTTTCACTATGTATTTTAATGTAGTGAATGGCTTAGGAACTAACGGCGATCAATGGTCGTATTTCACAGCCATATCTTTAGGAACTCCTCAACTGGCTTCAGAGGAAGTTTCAATTCATGAGCTTGGAGTGTCGTTAATGCAATATTGGATTGCACTCATCGCTCTTGGCGTGGTTTTCTTTTCAATATTTGTTGCTTATGTAGTAATTAGAGGGGGGAGTGCTCATTACCGAGGTTAACGAAATTATAGAAAAGGTTGCTAAGGGTGAACTCACTTCAGAAGATGCCCAAAAGATATTAGGTACTTACAAAGATGAAGAACTTGGAAAGGAATTACGAAATATACCTGGAAAAGAGCAACTTGAAATTTTTGCAATTGTACTATCGTTACTATTACTTGAACTAATGTATGATTCTTTATTTATTTACGGAATTATGGAAGGATGGAATCAACAATTCTTATCATTCACTATAGGCATGGCATTCTTAATTATGGGACTTATGGTTGACTTCTATAGAAGGTCTTTCATGCCTGATGTATTAGAAGCTAAAAAACGAAGGAGGAAAGTTATTACCAAACTTGAACGTTAAATAATGAATATCACACGTAGAGGATTCTTACAAGGTGCGATTGGGATCGCCGGAGCTGGAATGACTGGTGCACTTACAGTTCCTGCCCTTAAGACATTACTACCGCCTCCAATTACTAGATGTAATCCTGATGACGCTCATGAAACTCTTACTTACAAAAAAGAAGAAGGGAAATGGTACGAAGATAAAGGTGGAGATATAGCTAAAATAGAAGATTTTAATCTATGGGATGTAGCTATTGTAAATTGGGCTCCAAAAGAATTAGAAGAAGAATTGGGAAATTGTGAAATACAGTTAGCCCTTGCAAAAGTTCCTTCTGAAGACAGTATGGAAGGATTAGGAATAAGTGTTGATGAGGGGAATGCAATGATGATGGCCTATCACACATATAAATGTCCACATTTATGCTGTAAACCTGTTTTTACAGCACAAGGAAAGAGTACTATTTCTGGAAATGACTTTGAAAATATGTTTTTATGTCCATGTCATTTGTCTTTGTTTGATCCTTTAGATGTAATTAAAAACATAGATGAACAAGGTCGTGAGGTAATGGCTGCTAAATTACTAGAAGGTCCTGCACCTTATGGACTTCCCGTAGTACCCATTGCAGAAAAAGACGGAGGCTTGATCGGTCTAACTACTCACTTAGACTGGCTGAAATATTGCGGACAAGGATAATTATGAAATTTAACAAGCTTATTGGATTGGTTATTGGGTGTTTAGCTCTCTTTGCATTGCCAGTTAGTGCTGAGACTCCAATTTTAGAAGAGTTGATGAGAAAATATACATTTCCATTAATATTCTTATCAATGGCTGGCGCTGTTTTCGGAGTAGGATATCTTTACTTTACTGGTTTACTTCCTAGAGTATTATTCGATACTTGGGCATGGATAGATGAGAGATTTGCCCTACACCGTTATGTTTCTCTAGCAAGAAGAGAATATTACTCAGTAGTTTACACATTATTACCTTCTACTGGCCGAACTATTCCACAATCTCACACTGAAAGATATAACATAAAATCCATATGGTATTGGTATCCCTTCTACTCTTTAGGAGGGCTATCTTTTTTTGCATATATTATTCTTACAATTACAGGAATCTATTTGGGATTCTATTACGTACCAGATGGAGAATTCATATTAGATGAAAATGGCCATTCAACATCTGGCGCATACCAGTCCATGGAATTGATAATGACTCAAGTAACTTTTGGTTACATTATTCGTGCAATACATCACTGGTCAGCCCATTTCATGGTGGCTTCTGTATTCCTTCATATGATGAGAGTATACTTTGTTGGTGCTTATCGAAATCCGCGTGAAGTAAACTGGATTTTAGGCGCCATACTATTGATGGTTACTATCTTCTTCGGTTATACGGGATATCTACTGCCATGGGATTCTCTTGGATATGCTGCAGGAGCTATTGGTTTGGAAATGGCAACATCTATTCCTGCAATGGGGCCTTTAATGGCTCAAATTGTGTTCGGAGGTACTCAATTAACTGGAGATACTGTAACTAGAATGTATTGGTTACATATTTTTGTTCTTCCATTGATAGGTACCGTTTTAATTATCATTCACATGGCTCTTGTCTGGATACAAGGAGAGGGGGAACCTCATTAATGAGTGAAGACGATGCTGCACAAATGATTTATGAACATCAAGAAGAACAACAATCTCTTGATACAATAAGTAAATTAGAAAACAGAGAAGAACACTCGGTTCTTGAAGCGGATATGATAAAGGGTGAACCTCTTTATCCACATGAGGTAACAAGAGACTCTGTCTTAAGTTTATACATAATTGCCTTATTTTTCTACTTAGCTGCATTTATTCCGCCGCCATTACATGAAGCTGCAGATCCAACTGCAGGTACTGCCTACCCTCCACCATTACCAGATTGGTACTTGTTATGGGCTTTTGGATGTTTGAAGGTCGCTTGGGACATACAAATCTTAATTCCATTATCTAGTATTCCTTTCTTAGGATTAGAAGATATTAATCTTTTCCTAATGACTGCGAAAGTATGGGGCACCTTAGTTCAAGGTCTGATTATTGGACTTGTAGTTGCTGTCCCTTTCCTTGACCGTGCTTTAGGGGCAGTAATTGACCCTCAATACGGGGATGTGATTAATAGAGGTCACGAAAGAAGGCCAATCGAAGATCCTGTAAGGGCTGCGATTGGAGTATATGGAATTGCATCCCATCGATGCTGGAAACAAGTTTCCTGGTTTAATATCTAGACCCGGAATTTCCAATTGGGAAAATGAAAAGTTCAATTGGAATGATGAAACACTGAATGGAACGATACGAATATCT
>JAAZXP010000030.1 GCA_014240055.1 Methanobacteriota archaeon
AAATACGGAGATATATCTGGAAAACGATGAATTTATCTGCATCAAAATCAAAACCAATACTTTCAGCAACCTTCATTGAAAACTTTCTTTGTTTTTCTTCTGAAAACTTACCAATATCCAAGAAACGGGTATCTGGTTGATTTGGGCTTTCGCTAACTGCTTTGACTAAGGGGACAATTGCCTCTCGTAAACCTGAGAATAATGGATCTAACTGAGAAACGGTCATACCTGGTTCAAAAATATCTAAAAGTGCATCATAAATATTATCTTCATAACCATAATATTCTGCAGTCTTGCAAGTTAATTCAACTGTTTTTTCTAAATAAGGCTTAAACTTTTCAAAATCATCTTCGGAACGAGCTTCTTGCCATACTTGCAATGATTTAGATTTATGACGTGCTTTTTCTTCTACTAATTCTGCTGGAAGTTTAGTTGCTTTATCATACGATTGGCGAACTTCGCGTACATTAGCAGCTTGCTCGGCAGTTAATTCCTGTGAATCTAAAGAATCTAATAATTCACCCATTACAGGATCAGTCATTCTGCTGTGGGCTTGACTTGAAAGAAAAGCCATCATATCTGAACGTAATTTACCGCCTTTGGGAGGCATCATTGTCTCTTGATCCCATCCCATTAAGCCTGAAAGGCTACCAATTAGACTCAATTCTTTAACTCGGCCTATGAAATTATCATAATCTGTCATAAGTTGGCAATAGTAGGAGAATTAAAGAGTTAACTTTACTCTATTCCATTTCCAGTTAATACAAAATCTTCAACTGACTCCTCTGGAAGTGAACGATGTTTCTTTAGTCTAACATGTCTAAAACTTGGTGTTTTTGTTTTTTCTAAATGAATAATGGTCTTAGAAAGATGCATTAGAGATTTCCCAAAATAAGGACCAATTTCTCCGTCTTTTTCGTATACTTGTGCTGTAATCAATACTGGATAATCGCCTTTCTCTGCTAAAGGTTGAAGAATTGAAGTCATTTCTAAAAATTGGCGAGAGGAGATGCCCTTGTTTTTCATGTATGACAATCTTACATACGCATTTATTGTATCTACAACGATCAATGATATCTTATCATGTGTTTCTAATTTATTTGTTAATGTTTGATGTAAATCTGCAAGACTTGAGGGTCTAATCATTAATAATTTGGAAGTATCACAATCACCAAAAATTTGAGCCATCCTCTCAATGGATAAGCCTTCAGTATCTACAAATAATACAACATGATCTGGATACAATTTAATTGCTTCGCGAGACAATTGCAGCCCCATACTAGTCTTTCCACTTCCTGCCTCTCCGTAAACAAGGGAAACAGTTCCCTGTTCAATTCCACCTGCAAGTAGTTTGTCAACTCCTTCACAAGTCGTTGGAAGTCTGGGAATCATGTCCCATCACCTCCATATGCCGTTAAACTAGTTAGTGTGTTCTACGTCTTAGTATACTGATTATACCAAGAGCAGAAATTACAGCTAGTAGATTGAAGCCTGGTAGTCCACTATCTTCTAATTGTTCAAGGATAGATACTGGAAGTACTTGCTCTCTACAGGTTTCCCCGCCATCTTCATCAGTTGCACATATTTTTATCGTAAAAGTATCACCTTCGGCAAACTTATGAGAGATATTTCCGCCATCTTGTGTAATTAATGGAGAAGTTCCATCACCAAAGTCAATATTGAAAATAACGGTATCATCTCCTGGGTCTGAAGCTGCAACATTGAAGTCTAGGGCTTCACCTTCCTGACCAGATGAAGGCATCTGGAATTCTGTGAAAATTGGAGCTACGTTTTCAATTGTAACTGAAATTTGTTCAGATACTTGTCCGCCGTCTTCATCAGAAGCTGTAACCAATACTACGAAATTTCCATCATCGGTAAACGTATATTGTGAGAATAAGGACTCAACAGTTGTTCCGTCTGGGAAAGTCCAAGTTACAGTGACTTCATCGGATGGAACATCACTTACTTGAGCATTGAAAGAAACTATATCTCCTTCATTACCAAGATTATCAAACATTACATCTATTAAAACGGGATCTGAATTAAAGACTTTGACTTCAAATGTTTCTATAGAAGTATAAGTTCCATCATCTACAGTTATCGTGATTTCATAGTTTCCATTGTCTTCATACATATGGAATAAATCAAATCCTCCATTATCATAAGTGGTTCCATCTCCCATGTCCCAATGAATTTGTAAATCTGAATCTGCACCATCATCTGTTACGATTACCTCAATCTTGTTCATTTGACCTTCCAAGATATCATCCCATACTAAATCTTCGATTACTGGGGCACTGTTGAGATTTATCTCTACTTCGAAATCCGCCCAGTCTTCATGATTCCCATATTCATCATACATATGAATTACGATATGATAAACACCGGATTCCTCAGCTTCCCACTCAAATTGGGCCGGCTCACCAGTCATTAAATATGTGGTGTTCCAGAATACTTCATCACCAGTTTCATTGTATACTCCAAAGTAGTAATCTACATACATTTCACCGTCATAATTAGTTTCTGAACCTAGATAAACATTGACTTCGTTCCCGTCAATTACAGTTTCATAATTGAACCATTCATCTGACATAATCAATGAGAACTCGAAACTGTCTTCAGGGTGTCCGTATTCCTGATCGTACAGCTCAACATAGAAATCATATTTGCCTGCGTGATCAGGAGTCCACGCCTGTTCGAACCAGTCTTCTTCTCCATAGTAAATGGTATAATTGCCGTAGAGTGAACCCACGTAGTCACCAGTATCATTGTCTAAGACGTCAATATAGACCTCAACGTCGACATCGCAGTTACATTCTGTATTTGGATCATATCCAATAATTAGTTTGTTCCATTCGTGCTCATCATTCTCGTCATATGTGCCGTAGTAATCCCAATAACCGAACCATTCATCATAGTCCTTGGTTTCATTATCGTCACCACCATTGCCATCGTCATCACAGTGAGCCCAGACTTCGTAGTATCCTCTTTCGTCATCTGTAGAAGCAACCCATTCATATTCGCCACACGACTCATTGTAGAGCCAAGCTTCTCCAGTCTCGTTAGTCTCAACGTAGGCATGGTAATCCCATTCATCTGTTGAATGGTTGTACTTGTTAATTTCAATACCTACATTCGCGACTCCGTTATCGAAATTACCTTGGTGGGCGTTGAATCCTACATCATCATAAACTGCATATTCATCGTCATCAATTACAATATTATCTACATTGATGACTTCAAATTCGGTTGAATTACCATACGAATAGAAAGGTCCTGTCTGAAGCATGGCATCGTCCTCTTGGTAGTAAACCTCTTGGTAATACCATCCTTCGGTCAAATTAGAAGAGATAAAAAGAAAGTCATAATAGTTTGGATTACCACTATCTATTAGATTTCCGTTCATATCATAAATTTCGAAGTAGGCATCTGACTTGTATTCTTCACCTTCCAAAACTCCGCCGATATAATCATTGACGTAATCATCATCATCAAAATTATCGATGGCACCTATATGTCCAACACCATTATCATCATCTGTTTGGTTGCCGCCACCACCATCATCAGAGCTTAGATATACATCATAAATCCAGAATTCGTCCTCAAAATTACCGCCCTCATCATACATATAAACATAGAAATCATAATTGCCATCTTCGTTAGCAGTCCATTGCTCTTCAAAGTTGTCTCCATATCCATTGTAAATGTCGTATTCTGACATTATACTGTCTATGTAATTACCCGTCTCATTTTCGAAAACATCTACATAAACATAAATTGTCATATTACACTGGCATTCTGTGTCTGGATCATGATATATTGAGATAGTATCTGAATTTACAACAGGTTCCCATGAATAGAAATATTCGTCATAATCGGTTTCATTATCGCCACCACCACCATTACCATCATCACAGTGTGCCCTGACTAGATAGTATCCAGAATCATCTTCTCCATTGTCTGGTGCATTTGAAGTCCATTGATACGCGCCACAAGTCTCATTGTAAAGCCAAACTTCTCCAGTTTCGTCAGTCTCAACTTCAGCATGGTATTCCCAATTACCTGAGGTTTCGTTGTACTTAGTGATTTCAATTTCTACATCTTCAACACCATCGTCGAATGTGCCTTGGTGGGCAATAAATCCTACATCATCATAGACTGCATACTCATCGTCATCAACTACTGCATTATCCACATTAATTACTGTGAAATCTGATGAATTGCCATATGAGTAGAAAGTTCCTGTCTGAAGCATATCGCCACCCTCTTCGTAGTAAACATCTTGGTAATACCATCCTTCGGTCAAATTATAAGAGATAAAAAGAAAGTCATAATAGTTTGGATTACCACTATCTGTTAGATTTCCGTTCATATCATAAATTTCGAAGTAGGCATCTGACTTATATTCGCCATATTCTAAAACTCCACCAATATAATCATTGACATAGTCATCACCCTCATCAAAATTATCGATAACGCCCATATGTCCAACACCATTGCTATCGCCATCTCCATCACCATCACCTCCGTTTGAACGGACATAAAGGTCAACACCTAGATACTCTAGTTCATCTTCTAGATTTTCATCTTCATCATAAAGATATAAGTAAAAATCAAAAGTTCCATTATATTCTGGTGACCATTCATTCCATAAATAATCATCTTCATCATTGTAAATGGTATAATTTTCTTTAGTTCCATTTATCCAAGAACCTGTTGTATTATCATAAACATCGAATACTAGTTCTACTGTGATATTACAGTCACAAGTTGTATCGGGATCATAATCCACTTCTACAGTGTCATCATAACCATCATTATCGGAATCATAAGTGTAAGCGTCTGCATAATCAAAGTATTCATCTTCATCACCAGGTCCACCTGTACCACTTGTTTGGTACAAGTTAACGTTTCTTAACCAAAATGAATCCTCCCAATTGCCATTACCATCAGTCAGATAAACATAGAAATCATAAGAACTACTGTTATGTGCAGTCCATGACTGCTCAAAATATTCCACTTCAGTTCCATTGATCGTGTAGCCTTCATACTTATAATCAACCCAATCTCCTGACGAATTTTCATAAACATCCATGTAAACACTAACATCAAGCTCACAATCACACTCTGTATTTGGATCGTAATAAATATCTATAGTGTCATCTAAATTATCTCCGTCTGTATCTTCTGTTTCATAACTTGAATCTTCAAACCATTCATCTGTATCACATTCTGTGAAATCTTCATCACACTCTAAGTATACTTCAAAATTGAAATAATCATAGTAATTCCAATTATCGCCTTCATAGAGCCATACTTCGAAAGTGTAATTCCCGTCTTTTTCAACTGTAAGGGTGTCTGTTTCAAAAGCATTAGTTTGATTAGCTGTAATTTCATACTCATAACTATAGTAGTCACCAGATCCATCTTCACTATTCACATTAATTTCAACTATTACTTCTTCTTCTTCTTGACTATCGGTACCTATCTCGTAATTAATTGTAACATTATTGTTTTCTCCATCGCCATTACTATCTTCTAATGTATAATTGTGATCCTCAAACCAATAATCAATATAGTCTGTTTCACTTCCATAAGAATGTAACCAACCAGTCTGAAGTAAATCGCCGTCTTCTTCATAGTACAACTCAAAAGTATAGTTTCCTTCTGGAACATCATAAAACATTATCTCTGCTTCATCATCTCCACTATCTTCAGCTGAACCTGATTTGTATAATGTGTTATTGTCTTCATAAAATATTTCTACATAAGATAAAGCGTCAGTTTCATTATCTTCTTCTACGAAAAATGCAAAATCATCAAAATCATCTGCATCATCTAAATCATAAAAATAACCTACATGCCCTATATTGCTTGCTGAATTTGCCTGAAGAATGAACCATCCCTCATCAATCTCTTCATTTTCATAATATGCAGTCCATCTATATTCTCCATCTGTTTGATTAGAAATTACTGCAAATCCATCATCATCAGTTGTAGCATTTCCAGCATCGACCCAAACTCCGAGAACCTTCTTTTCTAATTCATAGCTAACATTTGCGACTTCATAATCCAAAACAAGTGCTCGAGCAACGGCATCATTATGGAGATCATCCATATCCCATGCTAATGGACCTCCATCAACTTGGATGACATCGTCAGGCATTCCCATTTCAGAAAGAGTAATATTACTTATCGAAAAATAATCTTCAGCATACCATTCATCATCATAAAGAGTGAAATTGACACTGTAAGGTCCTGCATTACATGCATCGTCTTCGTAATAACAGTCCTCTAATCCCCATTCAAAACCAAAATATTCAGTTTCATTAGCATTAATATCAAAATATTCTCCATCACCATAAATATAATCTCCAGTGTTATTGTAAACATCCCAAGATATGTAAACTTCCACTTCGTTAGCAGAGTCTGTATCTGGATCAACATGAATTGTTATTAAATCTGAATTGTTATCTTCGTCTCTATCTTCAAAATCATAATACCAATCTTCAAACCACTCTTCAGTTTCTCCGTCTGCAGATGAATAAGGAATTACGCTCAAAGTGAGAGTAAATACAAGGGCCCAAGCAAGGACCTGCCTACCAATTTTAGATTCTCGAATATACATCAAATTCTCCTAAAAGGATATCTAAATTTGATTGGCACTATATAAAATATGGCTGATATTGAAATTAATCTAGTAATCTTCTAGAAATTAAGGATATTGCATACGAAGTGAAATACGCTTCTTCCCATGGTTTTAGATATCCCACTTGAATGACATAATCCAAAAATTCTTCTTGCATTTCTATACCTTTTGTGACCATTTCCATATCTTCAGTATGCATTCCTTTGGCAACAAATTCAACTGGATATCCCTCGCGGTGAGGTTGGTAAAGTAAATAATCAGGAATTATAGAACGGCCATGTTCAGCTTCACTTATGCACATAGCCCATTCCTTGGATAAAAAAGCATTTTCC
Source organism: Methanobacteriota archaeon (assembly GCA_014240055.1). Taxonomy (GTDB): domain Archaea; phylum Thermoplasmatota; class Poseidoniia; order MGIII; family CG-Epi1; genus CG-Epi1. The sequence goes on from JAAZXP010000030.1 coordinate 6,985, forward strand.
ATTAAACCACTACGAGCTTGCCTTGCGTTTCTCAAAGGTTCGGTGGCTACATCTATAGCTAAATCCTCAGGTAAATCTGGTAAAGCTTTCTCTAATTCAACTTCAAATATTTCTTTGGCCCTCGTCAGCAACTCATCAGCTGATTTTTCCAATAATATTTTTCCAACTGCACGAGCTTGCAACTCTCGAGCTAATTGATTGCCAGATAGTTCGGGTTCTGAGGTTGCAAGAAATTTATTTATGAATTCATCTCTTTTCTCAACATTATCTAATATTGCATAGCCTAAAGCCGATCCTCTGATTACTAAACAATCGTCTGAAACTTCTTGATCTTCTAACTGCTCTAATAGTGGCTTAACTAAATGCTCTGGTACTTTCATTAAACTGATTTTGAGGTTATTGACTCACCCTCTTGCCAACGTGCCATTACCCACAATAAATCTGAAAGACGATTTAGATATGCGACAGCTAATGAATCTTTGATATCACAAGCTATAGCTCTTCTTTCAGCCCTTCGTACTACTGTCCTAGAAATATCTAAAAGTGCTGCAACCCTATTTTGTCCAGGTAAAACAAATTCTTTAGGAAGTTCAAAACTAGCTGTTATTTCATCAATTAAACTCTCTAAAAATTGAATCATTTCTTCATTGACTTTACTCTTGCCTGATACTAATTTACTATGATTTGAAGGGTCTGTAGCTAATTCTGCCATCAAAACATATAGATCTCTTTCAATATGAATTATTTTATCCTCTAAATCACTTCCCTTTTCACATTCAGTACGCACTAGTCCCAATATTGCTTGAGCCTCATCAACGGTACCGTAAGCTTCAGGAAGTACTGAATTCTTTGATACTTTATCTCCATAAAGTAATCCCGTTTCACCTTCATCTCCTTTTCGGGTGTATATTTTCATTATTATCTGATTAGCCTATGAATTAATAAAGTTTGTAATCAAGGTTTTGTATTGATTAATAACTCCATTTTTTGATTTTTGTAAACTGTACGGGCAACAAAATAGTTAGGATTATTATTCATCAAATTGGTAGTCCATTTTCTTACTTCTTCCATATTGGATTCTCCAACATGCTCTTCCTTAGTCTTGACATTTATTGCAAAATCTAAAAGTGTTTCAAAAGAAATACGCCCATAACTTCCAACATGTCCTGTATAATCGCCCCATGAGCCTCTTACCAGTGAACCAAATTTCTCTTCAAAACCCGTTGCCGGAACCTCATCAGGCATATCATTACCTTTGATTATATCTATTTCAGTTCCAGATGAAGCCCGTGATTTAGCAGTCTTGGAAAAACCCCAATATGCAAGTGCGATTTTTCTTGCAACCTGAATTGACATTAATTTCTAAAGTAAAAGCCTCTAAATATGCAATTTGATGCATACGAAAGTTTATTTCCGTGCATATTATCCAAATTCTATGAACTCATCAAAATTAGTGTCATTTCTAATGGCTTTTCTATTTTTTAGTTCACTCTTTGTTACAAGCGGTTGTCTTGAAGAAACGACCAATAATGATGTAATGAATCAAGATGATTCTATCGATTACAATGATGATAATGACGGTAATGAAAACCAGAATGGAAGTGGGAATAATTTAGAGATAGATTCTGATAATGATGGGTATCCTGATAGTATGGATGCTTTTCCTTATGACAAAAATGAATGGAAGGATTCTGACAATGATTTAGTAGGAGATAATGCCGATAAATTCCCTAATGATAATTGTGCAACCGAGGATATGGATGAGGATGGAAAACCTGATGAAATAAAAGATAATTGTAGTACTTCTTTATCTAAAGATGAAGATATTGACGGGGATGGATTTAGTAATGAAATGGAAATGATGTTAGGAACTAATCCAAAGAATTCAGCATCAAAACCTCTTGATTATGATGGTGATAAAACTCCGGATGGTTTAGATGATGATATGGATAATGACGGAATGAATAACTCCGTTGATCAATGCCCTCGTGGAACTATGAACTGGGAAGCTGGTTCAGATGCTGATTGGGATAAAGATGGATGTAAAGACAGCGATGAAGATCGTGATGACGACAATGATGGAATTATTGATACTTCCGATCTATGTGATGAAACTCCATTAAATGAAATCCCAAATGACGAAGGCTGTTCCGCATCACAAAGAGATACGGATGGCGATGGAATTGTAGACTCTCTCGATATTTGCTGGGGAGATGATTCAACTGGTGATTCTGACGGGGATGGCTTATGTTCTGATGGGGATCAATGCTCGGATGGGCCATTTCTATATGGGGAGAAAGTAGACGATAATGGATGTTCATATTTTGAAAAGTCAATACCGTGGAATAATGGGCCTTATTCTACTGCTTACATGGGGACTGTAGACGATTTCACAATTCCTCAACCTATTGATGAAAACTTAAATTTTACCAATGACTGGAAATTTAAAAACGAATGGAAAGGGAAAGACAATTATGTCTTTGTAATTTATAATCCTCTAAATCCAGATAGTGTAATCACTTGGAACTCGGCGAATCCCATTGGACAAGCTACTGAATTGAGTTTAATGTTTGAAAAATCCCCAGATAATGTTCACTACTTCTTTGGATCTTATCGTGATGGGGGGTGGATGGGAGATGTTAGCTACATGTCTGGAAGAGTAAATGCAGCTCTAGCAAGTATGAGTGAAGAAGATAGAGAACATTGGAGCAACAGAGTTCATTACATTGCAATGGATGCTAATTTCTTAGATGGAAGTATTGCTGAATTTATAGAAGAAAAAGAATCTCCTGCATGGTTTTGCATAGATAGATTACAACGCTGGCAAGAAGTCGGAAGCTTCTGGGATCTAAATTTTAACCAAAATTTTAGTTGGTATCGTTTTCATTTCATCGCTAACGAACCAATTTATCTAAACTTTGAATTTGGTTTAGAGAGAGAATTGGCTGCAATGGAGCATCATACAAGTATTCCATGTCATGAACGAAATTTTGCTCCTGAAAATTGTTTGAAAGGAGAATCGGTAACCATCTTTGAATGGAATAAAGGAGACTCAAACACACATGGTGGTGGATGGGGAGGAGGTACAAACGTTCGAAACGTAGAGATGCCAGATAATCTAGAACAGTTTGATTCTTTTGCAGTTTATACTTACGAAGCATGCCAAGATCATAAAGGATGCAATGAATGGGATTTCATAGGATATTTGAATGCTTACAGTTCGGAATGCTCAGTATCTGAGTTTTCAATATATGAAGAGTGCGTAGGTGAAATTTTAATTCAATATGGAACTCAATCAGAATGTGAAAATGCAGGACATAGATGGGATGCTGGGAGTGAAGATACTTCTGCTAGATGTGAGGGCAAATGGAATAGAGTTTGGAAAGCTGAGATTGGAAGATATATTACAGCATATAATAGAGAAGGAAGATACATATCTGATGTTACTCCAATGTTAGGCGTTCTAAAAAATGAAGATATTAACGAATTCAATTATTGGCAACCTAATGCTTATGGACTTACTGTGAAATTATTCTTCTGGAATGAAAACAAAGATTACACTCCTGTTGGTGCAGAATATTTAGCTGGAGCAACAAGGAAATTTAACTTAGAATACAATGATGTATTTGGTAATGAAAATCCATTTGAATACAATGTTACAGATAATGCTGAAAGAGTAGAAATTGTCACGTTCTTTACAGGTCATGGTCACAGTAGTACTGATGAAAATTGTGCTGAATTCTGTAATCATCAGCATGAATTTACTGTAAATGGAAATACTTTAGATTTACTTGAGCACCCTAACGGAGGAACGCCATATGGTTGCTACAATAGGGTTAATGAAGGCGTTTCAGCCAACCAATACGGAACATGGGTCTATGGAAGAGCTGGGTGGTGTCCTGGACAAGACGTTGAATATAATCGAATAGATATTACTGGCGAATCTGATGCAGGAACTAATCAACTCAGTTATCGTGGTTTATATCAAGGTGAAGAATATGACCCTACTGTAAATGATCCAGATGGTTACTTACCTGAAATTAAATTACGTATGTGGATTATTATTTACGAAGCTCAATAATTGTCTATTTCAGTTCTAAAATATTTGTAAAAACACCACATTGAAACTGCTCCAAGTAAGTGCCATAATGCATGACCTTGTGCTAGGGAATCTGGATCACACAGAACTCCATCTGTTTTACTTGGCTGCCAAATTATTGTAGCTAAAAAATATGATCCAAAACCTAACCAGAAATAAGGTGTGTGAGTTCTTTCTAACTTAATGTCTTCTATTTTGTACAAGAAAAATGCTAAAGCTGCCCAAAGTAGGATTGCCTCAAACTCACTTAAAATGAAATCTATTGGTGTAGAACCTGGACTTGTATACAAAAATAAGAACAAAATGATTGATGTCGGTAATAAAAATATCACGATTGGTTGTTTTTGATATTTTAGTGCTAACTCTTGAGAAAGCCAAATTCCAATTAATGCACCCCACAAAAATGTAAGAAGGCTGTACTGCCACAACAATAACGCAAAAATAACGTTAGCTCCTAAATAATAACTAACAAATTCTTTTTCCGACCACCTAAGAAATCTTGAAAAATTATAGAAAACGGGCATGGAAATATACATCATCATCCCGGTAACATCTAACCAACCTCCCCATCCTGTATTGAACCCGTGCATAGCAAAACTACCCATACCTACAGCTACGCATGAAATTCCGTATAATGTGAGGAACCAACTTCTTGTAGAAAGAGAAGGCTTACCTTCGCTTGGATCGTATTGCGCTAGCCAGAGAATATACATTCCAACAAATACAAATGCTAAATTTGAAATTGTATTTGTAGGTTCACGAATCCAAGTTTCTCTAACTCTTTCACAGTACCCTGATGCACTTGTGCCAGTCCATTCCCAACCATTCAAAATATAAGTTAAACCATATATTAGAAAAATAGCTGTAATCGCGAAAAGTACTGAAAAAAACTCTTTTCTATCTTGGATATACTTATTGTCAATCAAGATATCTTAATTTTCCTAATAAATCCACAACCCTTACATTCATAATTTGGATATAGGTCCGGGTTATTTGGGGAAGAACCATGCCAATGAAAAGTATATTTTCCACATTTAACACAGTATGAATTCTGTTTGTATCCTGTATATGCATGAGCTCGTTGTTCCATTACTGGCGTAACTGCTACTTGAGGCATGGACGGTATTGCCTGATTGGTAGCAACCGGCCCTTCTGCAGCTTCAACTGGAACTTCAATTTCAATTCCTGCTGCATGAGCCTTCATATTTTCTACTAAATCAGGAAGGAATTTCCCACTATCATCAACACAAGCCAATTTGGGCATTGCACCTTTCATCCATTCTTCGGCAGGCATTTCGAAATCTACATCACAATCTACACGATCATGTATTCTTGAACCGCCAATATCTTCCAGTGTTTTATCCCAATCCTTTCCAGATTGACAGAATAAATCATATCCAGTATCTCCTAGAGCGCAAATAGAAAAATTTGTATTAGATAATATCTTTCCAGCTGATGTTGCAGATTCATACAAATCTTCCGCATTATCTGGCATCTCTCCTTCACCCCATGTCGAACAAACAATCATAACTCTTGACATCTCAGCCATGGACTTGATGTCAAATCCATCCATGTCGTGGACTTTACCTTTCAACCCATATCGTGTTGCTTCTTGTTCCCAGGCTTCTGCAAGCCCTTCAGAATTACCGCTCTGCGATCCAAACAAAATGTGAATGTCGCGATTGCCTTCAGCTATAAATTTAGAAATATCAGTCTCAGGCATTAGTTGTTATCCTCCAAATAAGAAACAATCGGATTACACCTATTGTGAATTGCAAGTTTTTCATATATTGTCATGGAATTCTTGGCAATGCTCATGTGATTTTAAACGCCTCAAATATAGTATTTAGAAGGGGGTTTATTGAACTTACATGTTAGAAGCTTGTTTATTTTTCTCCAACTAATAATATTACTAGTGCCAAACTGTTTTTTTAGCTAGGCACTAGGAAATAAAACATATTTTAAATAAAATAAAATATCCGTTTTTAAGAACAAAAACTGCTTATTACGCTACACAAAAAAATTAGGCAGCAGGACGCACCCTTTTTATGCTTCATACCTATTTTTAAATTATGAGAAGAAGACACATGCCTGCTAGTGATGGTGAAATGTTGACACTTTGTGGTCACGCTGCAACCAAACAAGAATATCGTAGAATGAGAACATTACGAATTGAAGAAGTCACTTGTAAACGTTGTCTGAATCTGAATACTGCTAATATAGAAAAAGTTCAGGAAATCGATTATAAAACCGAAAATGATCTTGATAAGAGAATTAAGATTGTGAAGTCTAAAATAAAAAAAATCGAAGCCTACATGTCGTAGTTTCTAATAATTTGTTCTGAAACGTCCCAACTGACGTCTATCCGGTCGATATAAATAGAGTGTAATAGAGTCACTGACGCCCAAAATTAAAGTGGGCACAGTTCTGTCGACCTTCTCACGTCAGTTGACATCGCTGTACCCGGGGTGGAATTGGTGCCTGATCCTAAGACCAGGTTCCTTTTCCGGCGTACAAGTTTTGTTTTCCCGCGACATCTCGCCTGTTTTCCTGGCTTGCGTGCTTAGATTGTTTCCTCTTGGTTTTTAAATTGTTTCCCTCTTTTCCCGCTCAAATTGTTTCCCCCAGTGTCCCGGTTGTTTCCTTTCTTGCATTCAAAGATCGTTTCCCCTTAGTTTCCCAAGTCGTTTCCTTCTAGGCTTGTTCCCTTACTCCTTGAGTTGGCTTCATAACCCGAAGGTCATGTTTCCCAGAGTGCGGGAACTTTACATGGACAGGGGGAGTATATACTACCTTTCGGATACACTTAAATATGATGAGCGCAACAATGTTATTTTGCGCATATTTTTTACACTTTTAAATGATAATTACTTTTTCCAGATGTGGCCAGTGTCATCTAAATCAAAAATCGATCTAAGTAATTCATCTGAAAACTTCTTGCCGATGTCATCTGCTGCATCAAAATAAGATCTTAACGCAACCATATCTACATCAGATTTTTCAATATCAAATCCAACATTTACTTCAAAGTTGAAAATAACTTCACTAGCTTCTTCGTCTAAATAGAATGATTGGAGATAACCTGCCTCAACCATTATTTCTGCTAAATCTATGAGTTTCCTGCCTCTATCTGTGCTATAAATTTCAAACCTTACTTTAGGCATATTATTGGAAGTAGGTAATACTATAAGTGTATATTTGCCATATTGCAAACTTCATCAAAATGTTTCTTTTCAACAGGTTGTACTGATAATCTTTGGCCGCGCTTGATTACAAGCATCTCTTCTAAGCTATCATTCTCTTTTAATTGATCCAGCGTCACCATTTCATCGAACTTAGTTACTGGTTCCATATCTACCAAAAACCATCTAGGAACTTCTT
>JAAZXP010000031.1 GCA_014240055.1 Methanobacteriota archaeon
TTTCTACCATAGAAGATCCATTTACCAGAAGCGTTACGCTTCTTTTCATGTTAGTAAAAGACCATGGTCTTGATCCATGGTCATTAGACTTAAAACACATGATTTTAGAATACCAAAAATATGCCGTTAAAAGTGATGATTTAGATCTGCCTTTAGCTGGTTCGGTTCTTGGTTGGGCTTGGGATGTTTTGAAATTAAGAGCAACTGGGGCAATTGAAGCTACAGAACCTATACCTGAACCCCAGCCTGAATGGACTGAATTTGAGTTTGGATGGGAACCTACTTATTCTGAACAACTAGAAGATTCTTTGGAACCTCCAATAGAAGAAAGTCTATTATTTCAAGGTGAGCGGAGAGTGACTTTAATGGAATTAGTTGGTGCGCTTGAAGATGCACGGAATATAGAAACTGAACGCAAAGAGCGCTTAGAGAGAAGGAGACAATTACGAAGTGCAAGACAATCTGTACTAAATGAAGTTGCTCAAAGACTAGGTGAAAAATTGCACAATGATGACCCTAGTCAATACAAAGAAAAAGTATGGCAACGAATTAATGAGTTTAATGGAAAGCCGATTCCAATAGGTGATCTTCTTGATAGGCCAGAAAAGGCAAGTGTAGTTCGTACATTTGTAGGCTCTCTGTTCTTGGCAAGAGAAGGAAGAATTGATATTATTCAAAAAGATTTAGAAAGTCATAATATTTATGTTAAAAATCTGGAGAGTGCTGGATGAAAGAATTAATCGCTGTTGAAGCAGCTTTATTCTCGGCAGGAAGGGCTTTAGACGCTACGGAGACTGCCGAAGCAACTGGGCTTTCAAGGAAAAAAGCCATTGTGGCTTTAGATGCTTTATTTGAAATATATAAAGAACGCAAAAGTGCCTTAGAAGTTGTAAAATTAGGGCATAAATATGCATTACAATTGAAAACTGAAGCTGTAGAATATGGACGGAGATTAGCACCACAAGAAATACCTTCATATCTTTTGAGAACCTTAGCCTTAATTGCGCATGAGCAACCAATGCTTCAAACTGAATTGAAATATAAATTAGGAGATAAGGTTTACGAGCATGTTGGAGAATTATTAGAATTAGGAATGGTTCAGCGAGAAAGAAAGGGGAGATCATTTGAACTAAGCGTAACGCCTGCGTTCATGGAATATTTTGGAATTAATGCGAATAACCAGAATGAATTGAAAGCTTATTTGGAACAAGCACTAACTGAATCATGAATAGCCCTGGTCTTCTTGAATTAATTGTAATCGTATTTCTCTTATCTACTTTTTTAGGTCCAGAAAAAATTAAAACAAGTGCGAGGGCAATCGGGAAGGCCTATCGTGAATTTAGAGGATATGCTAATCTAACTCCACTGGGAAGTGATGAAATTACAGATAAAGAAAATATTCGTTCTTCGGCTGAAAAATTAGGAATTGATACGGCCGGAATGAACTTAAATGAGATTAAAACTGCAATTATTGATGAATTGTCAAACGATTGAACTAGAATAGCTTCAAATAGAATCAAAACTTTGATATAGTTACTTTTGTCCGTGATTATTATGAAAGCACTAAAGGCAGGGTCCTTGGCCATTCTATTTTTGTTATCTGTCGTAATTCCGGCAATCAGTGTTGAGGCTGCCAATGATGCTAGAACTGATACTGATACAGGTTATCTAAGTGAGAAATGGCACGCCGGTTTAGGAACTGGAATTGGCTCCCTAAATTCAATTAAAAGTGCAGATATTGATCAAGATGGAGAAGATGAATTAGTATTTGGAAATGCTAAAGGATATGTACATGTTTTAGACTGGAATGCGAGTGCCAATGGTTGGTATGAAGACTTTCAAACTGTTGATATGGGTGGCCCAGTTAAGGGAATGGAAATTGCTCAAATTGACGATGATCCGCAATTAGAAATTGCTATTGGATATAATTGGAATTCAGACGCTGGAAAAGTTAAAATTATTGATGGGATTTCATTATTAGCTGAAGCAAATTGGTCTTCTGGTATTTCTTGGTCTCATACTCAATGGACTGAAGGATGGCCATACGGACTAGCAATGGGTGACTTGGATGGAGATGATGAAGTTGAATTGGCAATGAGTGGAGATCGTGGTTTCCTATGGGTTGTAGATACTGAAACTCCTGAAATTTATGTCGGCAGAGATATGACATATGATGAAGCTGAATGGTATGTAGATGTTGGAGCAAAGACTGGCGGAGGCACTCTAGAAAATACATGGGGTCTCACATTCGGGCAATTTGATGATGATGAAGCAATGGAAGTTGCTGTTGGAAGTAAACAAGGATGGATTGCTGTCTTTGATGGAGAAACTGAAGAATTACAATGGAAATATGATATGGATGGTAGCAGTGGTTCTGATAGTCTTTGTTACAGTTTATTATCTGCAGATTTAGATGGTGATGATATTGATGAATTAATTGTTCCTCAGCAAAATAAATTGACTATATTTGTTGATGGAGATAGAGATGTGAGAATAGAAGATACGAGTGTCAAAAGTGGTTACGGATTAGCCAATGAAGATCTATTTGGCAATAGCAACGAAGAATTGGTGGTTGTAGATGGCAGTGGGAATATTCGAATTATGGGATTAGTTGGATCTTCTCTGACGACTTACCAAGAATGGAGTGGTGGTTATCCAATGAATACAGGAGCTGGAGTTACAATTTCAATGAACGGACATGATAATCCTTGGATTGTTCATGGAAGTGATGCTGGAATGATTGTAGCTTGGGAAGTAACATCACAATCTAACCATGAATTGGCTTGGAAATCTGATGCTGAAAATAATGCAAATCAACTCATTTATTCTCTAGAAGGAGGGAGTAACTATGGCGTTGCCATGGCCAATATTGATGATGACGATAATTTAGAAATTTTAGTAGGATCTGGATCTGGTAGAGTCTATGCATTTGATGGAAAAACATACGAAGCTGATTGGGTAAGTCCTGAACTAGATAAAACTCCAATGGGAATTGCTGTAGATGACCTAGACAATGATGGAGATAATGAGATTGTAATTACTACTGGGATACCTAGCGAACCTGAAGGTGAAGATGGTTTAGGAGGAGAGGGATTCCTATACATTTTTGAGAGAAGTGGAGATGATATTGTTCAAGCTTTCAAAAGTGATGATATCGATGCCTCAATGGGTGTGACTATCTCTGAATTAGATGGTTCAACCTATCCTGAAATTGGAATAGCCACAGGATATTTAGAAATTGTTGATGCTACAAGTGGAGCAACTAATCTTCACGGAGCTGTCAAAGTTTGGGGATATGGGGGTTCAAGCTATGCTCAAGAATGGACTTCTGGTGATATTGGAGATGTCGTAGGAGGAATTGCAAGCGGAGATCCTGATGGTGATGGAACTAATGAACTTGTTGTTGGAACTGCCGGAGACAGTCGTGATGGAGGAAGTGGAGATGGTGGTGAAGTACGTGTATACCATCGAACTGGAGGAAGTTATTCATTAGACGGCTCAATTATAGAACCTAACCGATTTGATGTATTTGGAATTGCTGTAGGTGACGTTAATGATGATGGGGAAGAAGAAATTATAGTTGGAACTGGAGAATTTGGAGATAATAAACCTAAATTACTTATTTATGATGGAAGCACTCATTCTGAAGAGTTTACTAAATCAGTCGATTCAACTTCTGTATGGGGTGTAGCAACTGGGGATTTTGATAACGATGGAGAACCTGAACTGATCTATGGAACTTCCGGTGGTGAATTATTCATTTATGACGGAATTGAACCTACATCCTTTGAAGCTAAAACCAGCGCACTTTCCAATAAAGTAGGACATTATGGAGGAATTGCAATCGGAAATGTTGATAATGAAGGAGCTATGGAAATGGCTGTTGGAAGTGATTCTTACTTGTGGTTATTTAGTACAGAAGGGCAAACCAATAAACCTGATTTAGCAATTGACGGAACTGACATTAGTTATCTACCTGAAACTCCTGATGAAGATGAGGATATTACAATTAATCTAAGTGTTTCAAATTTCGGAGGTTCTGATACTAGCAAATGGAGAGTGTTGGTTTACGATGGAGACCCTGATGCCGGTGGAAAGAAAATTACTGAGTTTGAATGTGATGCAACGGAACCAAATCAACGCTCAGGATGTAAGGCATTGACGAATGGAGAGTCTGCCTCTTTTGAAGTTACTTGGTATGGCCAACAAACTACGCCAGGATATCATGAAATTTATGGTATAGCTGAAGACACGAATTCGCCAAGACAAGAAACTCGTTTTGGAAATAATAAAGATTTTACAACTATTGAGATTGAAGAGATTCCTAATGATAAGCCAATTGCCGTAGCTTCAATTGATAATGCTGTTCTTTGGATTGATGAATATGCCCGTATTGATGCTGGGGCTTCATACGATACTGAGACTACAGACGGCGATGCAGACGGAGATGCAGATAGTAGTGACAACGGGAATTTTGCAGATTTACAATATCGATTTTACTTTGATGGGAGTTGGACTTCTTGGTTGAATAAGTTTACACAAGATGTTAGTTACTCAACTTCTGGTGAGAAAGAAATTATTATTATGACTAGAGATGAAAGAAGAAAAGAATCTGATGAAATAACGATTAGTGTAACTGTAAAATCAAATGCTCAACCGATTGCTATTCTAAATTCTAATATTTCTGAAGTTGCTGATGGTGGATTTGTGACATTTGATGTTAGTGAATCATACGATCCTGATTATAGAGTAGGATTAGAATACAGATTTATATTTGGAGATGGAGTATATTCTAATTGGGTAGTAGAGGGCGATTTGGTAGTATTATACCGTAATGCTTTCTTTAATGGTCCAAACGGAGGCGAACTAGAACTAGGAAAGGGTGAAGAGCTCTTGCGAGATGTATTTGGAATTGGTAGAGTTTTCAAGCTGGCTAACGGTTCAGAACTTCCAAATAGCTTCGGATTTGGAGATGGATTATTTTTACTTGAAATGAAAGATAGTAGTATTACTTCGAATGGATACAATTACACCTTGCCTTTGGGATTTGAAGAAAAGACTTATGGTGCTCAGATTTTAGTACGTGAAACTTCGGAAGATACTGATGATTTATTAGTAAGTAGCCTTTCAGCTCCTGCATCAATCAGAGTTTACAAACCTGATAATATCGAACCAGTAGCTATGGCTAAAGCTGGAATCTTCTATGGGTCTGTTTCAGGATCTTTTACAGACCAATTAACAGGTGCTAAAACTGGTGATGAAGTGACTTATTCTGCAGCAGAATCCTATGATCCTGATGGTGAAGATAGTGCATTAACTTATGAATGGAAAATTAAGGATTCGGCAGGCAATACAATTTCTCTTCTCGGGGACAAAAATGAAAAAACATTTAAGAAAACTTACAATGAACCTGGAACATATATTGCAATTCTAACTGTGACTGATGAAAGGGGCGGTACAGATACATGGCAAGTTGATGTAACTGTTACCAAAGGTGACGGATATGGTGATGAAGTAGAAGAGGATGGATATTCTCAAATGACCCTAGTAGGTGCTGCGGCTGTTGGAATTATAGGATTAGTTGGTGGCGCTATGGCACTTAACCGAATGAGAGGCGGAAATGAAGACGAATTCGAAGATATGTTTGAAGATGTAACGCCAGGTCCTTTGGAATTAAATTGTCCTACTTGTAATGGGTTGATATCAATTACAACTACACAAAGACCAATACAAGTTGGTTGTCCAATGTGTCAATCACAATTTGTAATTCGTGAATGAGTCTTACACTAGGTAAATTGAAACTTGATGGCAAGTGCCACGTAATGGGGATCCTGAATGTCACTCCAGATTCATTCTATGATGGAGGATGGCACTTTGACAATACCAATGCTCAAAAACGTATAGAAGAAATGATTGCAGAAGGAGCTGAAATCATTGATATTGGTGGAGAGTCTACTAGGCCGGGATCAAAACCTGTAACAGTTGAGGAAGAATTGGAACGAGTGATTCCTGCCATCAGATTTATATCTAAAATCTCAGATATTCCAATCTCAATTGATACTCAAAAAGCAGAAGTTGCAAAGAAAGCTGTAGAGGCTGGAGCTTGTGTTGTAAATGATGTTGGAGGACTACGTAATACTGAAATGATTCAAGTTGTAGCAGAGATGCAAATTCCCGTGATAATAATGCATATGCAGGGAACTCCGGAGAACATGCAACAGAACCCTCAATATGGTGACGTGGTAGAAGACATCAAAGAATGGTTAGAAGAACGAATAAAAGCTGCTGAAATGGCTGGAATCAAACGTTCTGGCATCATTGTTGACCCTGGAATCGGATTTGGTAAGAATTTAAAGCATAATCTTGAGATTTTAGGTAGATTGGATGAGTTCAAAGGGATGTCTGGCGGTGTCTTGTTAGGTGCTAGCAGAAAATCATTCATTGGGATGATGACTGGGAATGAGGGTAGTGACCGATTAACTGGAAGTTTATCTGCAGCAATGATTGGAGCTACAGCTGGAGTTGACTTGGTCAGAGTTCATGATGTTAAGGAAACCAAAAAGGCAATTGAAACTATCAATTTTTTGAATTAAGCTGTTTGCATTGTAGTTACTTTAGTTCCAATTTCTGAAGTGGTAGGCCCTAACTCAACACCAAGATAAATTATGGTGATTGTGACTGTATATTCTATATCTAAAGGATCTCCATTGTCTATTTTCTCTTTAGTTACTGGATCTAGATTGTCTAATCTAAATTTATCATATGTTTCTTCACCGCTTCCCAAAGTGTATTCAAAATTAAAATCGTCCTCTGTAGTAGGGTCAGATTCCAGAATTTTAATCTGGATTAAAACATCAATACTTTTTTCAAAATAACCCATTTTTGGAATGTCAAAAGCAATTTCTCCAATTATAGTATTTCTATCCTCAGTCAACTGAAAGGTTGCATCTGTAATATGATCTTCTAAATTTATAGTGACATGGTCATCATACATTTTGTAAACATCAGCACTGGCTGCAATTAGAACAATAACTGAAACCAAACTAATTCCTGATTTGATTACGCCTAATGTAGAACCAAGACCTTGGGTACTTCCGCCACCACCGCCTCCATGAATATTAGCTCTATTAGAACGTGTAGTATTGTGATCTTGAGCTCCTGGTTTGGCAGAACCATCTCCAACACCTACTCCTGAACCTCCATCATCCTTCACACCACCTCTATTAGAACGTGCAGAATTGTGATCTACGGCCATAACTTATCCGATGCTTAATCGCTATCCTTTATTTCTTCATCAGATATCTTGCCATCATTATTTTTATCATATTTTCGACGAGCATCTTCTGTAAACATCTTCATGAATTGAATTTTATCTTCTTTCCATTGTGCCAATATTTCTTTATTGAAATCACCATATCTTTTACCTGCAAAATAATCGAATATAACTAATGCTAAGAAGAAAAATATAGGTAATGACCATGCTTCAGTAAAATTCACATCTTCTTTGATTCCGACATTATCAGGATCTAGAGTGTAACTAGTTGCAACAGCTAAACCAAGAGAGCCTAAAAGTAGAATTAATAATATCCATTCGTAAAATTCTAAGGATCCTCTTCGCCTAGGTTGAGGAGGACTAGGTAAACGAGGTCCTTCTGTTATTCTAGAATCTCGAGAGTCTGGTAACATACAAACTAAGAAGTTATGATTACATATAAAGATTCTTATTTCAGTTAAGTTAATATCCTACACACGTTTCAGATAAATGCATTATGGCTCAAAAGAAAGTGAAATCTGAGGAAATTGTGGAAGATAAAGAAAAGCCAAAAAGTAACCAAGATTGGAAACATTTTCTTAAAATGTGGAAAGATAAAAATATTGGTTTAAATGAAGTCAAACAAGCTATGGATCCTCTGAATGGAGTTGCAATCCGTTCTAAAATATTAAAACATAATGATGCGCAAAATATAATTCAATCAGCTTCACAATACAAACTAGTTTCAGATGTAATAAAAGAAATGACTGGGATGGGTAAAGAGCACTATGCAAAACAAACTTTAACTGGTAAAGCTGGTGAAAAAATGAAAGTTGGACCTCAACCCAAATTAGGCATAGATTTACGGAAAGATGTCATTGGTATGGGAATGTCTAAAGTTGAAGCTAATCAATTTTATACCTTAGTTAAAAATGTAGATTTAACTCAAACTAACGTAAAACAAGCACCCAATGAAGATAAAATAAGTCCTAGTGATGCGCTCGTTAAGCATGTTAAGAAAGAAGGTTTTGAACTCAAAAACTTTATTGGAGACTCTCTTGGCCTAATAATAATTGGATATTTACTTGTCTTATTATTTTATTCATTGCTTTTTTCACCCTTAGTATCTTTTATTCTTTGGATATTTACAGGTTTTATTATCTACAAAAGCCTTGAAGCATATGGAAATGACAAAACTTGGTTTGCCCAAATATTAGATGATTTTGGAAATTATGGATTTACGAGCCAGCCGAAGGATTTGAAAACTAAAATTGAAGAAAATGATGTTGAAATCGAACCAGAGGAACCTGAAATTGAACTTGAAGAACATAAAACGAAAGAAGAAGATTTGACTTTGAAAAATTACACCGAAAAATTTGATGAATGGAGAATTGCAAAAAATGCAGTACAGGGGCCTTTTATTTCAGCTGGAGATAAGATTAGTGGATTCAATTTCAATTCAAAAAGTTTGTACAAACTAAGACTTTGGTTATTTATTATCATTTTTCCTATAGTGATTTGGTGGCTTGGTTTACTATCTATTGTTCAACTTCCTATCTATGCATGGTACAATGTATTGGGATTTACTACATTTCAATCTGAGCACCTCGCCTCCATTAGTACACTAAGTTTATCTTTTTTCGTAGTAATAAGAATTTACTCTCACTGTACCAATAATCGTAATTTACCTTTTAACTCCAATATCTTTTCAGATTATGATAGTTATGTGACAAAACATCTTTTCAAATTGCCCAAAATTAATAGTCTACCCATTACATTGAAGGCTCTTTTACTCGATTTTTTGATTGGTTGGTTAATTTTAATATTAATTATGGGATTGACTACTTTTGAAAATACAGTTTGCAGTCCGGCTGAAGTTTATTCTTTTGATTCTTTAGAATTTATGACATTACTAATTCTTATGTTGTCTGTTGCTGTATTCACTCCAATAATTGAAGAATTAGTATTCAGAGGTTTTGTACTAGATGTTGCCTCCGAAGCTTATGGAAAATGGGGGGCTATCTTTATTTCAGCTTTATTATTTTCTATAATTCATATTGAGCCTGTAGCTGTCATTAACGCCTTTTTCGGTGGAATAATATATGGATATGTACGGATTAGAACTGATAGTTTGTGGCCAACTATATTCTTACACTCTATATGGAATGCCCATCTTTACGTGATTTCTATTTTTTGTATTTAAAATTAACTAAGTGAAAAGGTTATAACTGAAAGGGTTCACAGGTAGCTGTGAATCCTAAGCTTTTTGTTCTGATTTTAGTTCTTTCTGGAGGATTGTTTAACGGCAATCTCGAAATTAACGAAGATGAGCAAAAAAGTCAAGGAGATAGCGCTGTGAATCATATATCTAGACTCTTTGCGGATAAATATAACGTAAATATCTATCTCTCAGCATGTGAAAAATTAATGTACGAAAATGGAATGTTTTATTCTTATTTAGATGTAAATGAGTGTAAAGAAAACGTAAATAAACACTATGAGCAAAAAATGAATGACTTTGTTAAACCCGATTTTGAATACTTCACAATCAAAAATACAAAATATAATGCTGAATATAGTGAAAACATCTATAAAATAGATATATTTGGAGTTTATTGCGAAGATACAAGTTTGACTAATTTATTAATAAATCCAGAGAAATGTAAGACTGAAGATATCGGATCTCTGTATATGGCTAAAAATTCTATTTCAGGAGAATTTGGTTATGCAGGTACTGGATTTGAAACTACAAGTGGAAAATATCTAAAAGTGGTAAGGCCGTGAATCCTAAACTATTTGTTGGTGATTTTGTACTTCTCCTAGTTTTCATAAGCCAAGGCATGGAAACGCATAATTCAGACTCTAGTTTCCTAGAAATACTTGTTCCTTTTCTAATTTCTATGCTAATTATGGTTCCTCTGTTCTACAAGATTGGGTTTCTAAAAGTAGACAATAAAGCAGAATATGTCAAAAGTTTACGTATTTGGGTTTCAACTATTTCAATTGGAGTTTTGATTAGATTCGTGATGAATATGGCCTTTGAACCTCTATTTTTATTTGTAATTATTTGTTATTCTTTGACCACTTCTGGAATTATTCGAGCCGCTCATAGCCGATTTTAAGCTCTTATGTCCGTTTAATATAGAGACCGCTTCGTCGCAAAATATGGTAATCTTTTCAGGAAGTCGCATATTATGAGTTTTGAAGAACTCGGCGTAGCGCCATCGATTGTTAATGTCCTGAAAGATCAAGGCATTACTGAACCATTTGAAGTTCAAGCCAAATCATTACCAGATATTCTGAATGGAAAAGATGTTTGCTGTCGTGCACCTACCGGTTCAGGGAAAACTTTAGCTTTTGGTTTACCGCTTGTTACAAGTTGTAAACAAGCTCACCCACATTATCCAACTGCTTTAATTGTAACACCAACCAGAGAATTAGCTGAACAAATATGTACCGTTCTAACTCCTTTGGCTAAAGAAGTTGATAGAAGTGTAATGGCCATTTATGGAGGAACCTCATACGTAAAACAACGTCAGAGACTTCAGAAAGGTGTTGACATTGTTGTTGCATGTCCTGGAAGATTAATTGATTTAATGGAAAATGAAACCATTAACTTGGATGACGTTCAAGCAGTAGTATTAGATGAAGCTGACAGAATGGCAGATATGGGATTTATTGATCCTGTTTGCCATATTCTTGATAATTGTGACAAAAATAGGCAAACTATTCTTTTCAGCGCCACACTGGATGATGAAGTAGGTACTTTAGTCAGAAAATATCAGGACCATCCTGTAAAAATTGAAGTTGGACCTAAAGAAATCTCAATGGACAGTATGAAACATTTCTTTTGGTTAATTCCTAATACTAGAAAATCAAGACTAGCAAGTAGAGCTGTCAAAAAAGGTGGCCGAAGTATGATTTTCTGCAGAACAAGAAGAGGCGTGGATCGTGTTGGAAAAGAATTAAGAGAAGAAGGTTTGAACGTAGCTGTAATTCACGGTGGATTAAGCCAGAATCAAAGAGATAAGGCCATGGAACGGTTTGTCTATGGTGATTGTATGGCACTTGTTGCAACCGATGTGGCTGCAAGAGGTATTGATGTTGAAGGTGTTCAGTGTGTAATACACTATGACCCTCCTGAAAATGGTAAAGCATACAAACACCGTAGTGGCAGAACTGCCCGAGCTGGAGCTCATGGTTCTGTAATTTCTTTTGTACAAAAACCTCAGAAAAATGAATATAATAAAGTTCAAAGACAAGTTGGAATAAGAGTAAGTTTTACTTCGGCTGATTTTGATAAGATACCTGATGCAGTTCCGTATACAGCTCCTAAAAGGCCAAACCGTGTTGTAAGTCCTTTGTCACGTGGCGGTGGACGGAATAGAGGTCGTTCTAGAGGTGGAAGGTCAAATTCTGGTGGATACCGAGGTGGGCAATCAAGAGGAGGTCGCCCTTCCTATCCAAAAAGAAGAGATGAAAATAATGGAAATAGGTCTTCTATGGAAAAAGTAAATTCTGATATTGATAAAGCATCTTTCTTTAGAAAAAATAAATCTAGAAATAAATTTGGCGGAAAAAATAAATTCGGCGGAGGAAAAAATAGATTCCCTAGAGAAGAAGATAGACCTCAGAGAAGAAAACAACCAAACTATGGAGGCTCATCATCTGACGATGGTGGAAGATCTAACTCCGGTGGAGGGAGAAATGACTCTGGAGGATATAGGGGTGGTAGATCTAACTCCGGTGGAGGAAGAAATAACTCTGGAGGATATAGAGGCGGTAGATCTAACTCCGGTGGAGGAAGAAGTGACTCTGGAGGATATAGAGGTGGTAGATCTAACTCCGGTGGAGGAAGAAGTGACTCTGGAGGTTATAGAGGTGGTAGATCTAACTCCGGTGGAGGAAGAAGTGACTCTGGTGGTTATAGAGGCGGTAGATCCAACTCTGGTGGAGGAAAATCTAAATTCTCTAAAGGAGGAAATCCTAAATCATTCGGATCTGGAAAACCTAAATCTTCAAGCGGCCGTAAAGATGGTCAAAAAACGAATTATCAGGGCGGAAAAAATAGTAATAAACGCTCAAGCCGTAAAAATGGTAAAAAATAGGGTCGAGCTATCTTTTATTAAACAATAACTTAGTACCCTGATTGTAAAGTATGGTAAATCTTAATGATATGCGTAAGCAATACAAAATGTCTGAATTAAACCGCAGTGATTTATTAGAATCTCCAACTAATATGTTTAGACATTGGTTCGAAAAAGTTGAAAACTTAGATAATATTGAAACTAATGCAATGACTTTAGCTACAGCCACTAAAAAAGGTGAACCATCAAGCAGAATCGTTTTGCTTAAAGATTATGATGAGAGAGGCTTCGTATTCTATACTAATTACAATAGTGAAAAAGGCAATCAAATAGAACAAAATCCATATGGTTCTTTAACATTTCACTGGAATGAATTAGAACGACAAATACGTATCAGAGGTAAAATAAGAAAAATATCCCGAGAGTTATCTGAAAAATATTTTAGCAGTAGACCTCGTTTAAGCCAAATCTCAGTTTTAGCTTCTAACCAAAGTGATGTCTTAAAAAATCGAATGGAATTGGAAGAACGAGTTATTACATTAGAAAAAAAATATGAAGGAAAGGAAATACCCTGCCCTGAATATTGGGGAGGATATCGTCTCGAGCACCGTAAAGTGGAATTTTGGCAAGGAAGACGGGATCGACTCCATGATCGATTTGTATATGTCAAACACGGAACAACATGGCAAACTGAAAGATTGTCACCTTAGGTAAATATTATGGAAACTATACCAATTTTCCCTTTAGATCTTATTTTATATCCAAACCAGGTAATGCCTCTACGGATTTTTGAACCCAGATATCGCCAAATGTTAGATAATTGTATGAGTGGAAATCGTAAATTTGGAATATGTAAAACAAATAACGAAGTGCAAGAAACTGGATGGGACGGTCCGGTAGATATTGGAACTATTGCTTATATTCTTAAATGTGAAGATCTAGATTTAACTGGCACGAGTTATTATATCGAACTTATGGGCAAAGAAAGATTCGAAATTAAGAAGCTAATTCAACCTTCATTGCCTAAACCTCTTAGCTATAACCCTCCTGAAAACCCATCTATGCAAGCGATGTTGAATGAAACTTCTGGGAAGCCTTTGTATTTTCAGGCTGAAATTGAATATTTACCTGAACTTGAAGGTAGTATTGATGGAAAAAAATGGAAATTAATTATTGGAAAATTAGAAAAAAGAATAAAGGAAGCTGCTGCCAAAATGGGCATAGAATTCAAAGACTTTACTGGATTCATAGAACATAATAAATTAGGTGAAAATAATGGTTCCGTTCAAGATTTCTACAATATTTCTTCAATGTGTGGATTAACTCTAGAAATGCAACAATCTATCCTAGAAGCAAAAACAATAAATCAAGCAATTGACTTTCTTGACTTTGATTTATAATTGTAAAAATTCTATAAAACTGCAGTAAAATAATAGAACGGTTTGCTTAATTCCTACGCAGTATTATATACCCCCTTTTTCTGACAACAAATCCTTGTATCTGACTATTTTATTCTAGTCAATCCGATATGAGGGCATTAGTGCACTCGATCTTGAAGATTAAGACCGGGGAAGTTGGCATAGGTGTTGGCCTCTCACAGTGAGGCCTATAGACACCAATGATTGTCAGATCATACGCAAACCCGGACGAATGTTGAAGCCGACGGCTACAAGCAGTTACTACGCCACCTGGTGGATGACTAGGCTCGGTTGCCGAAGACGGTCGTGCCAAGCAGCGATATGCTTCGGGGAGGCGCATGGAGCCTTTGATCCGAAGATTACCGAATGGGACTTCCCGAACCCTTGTGGTTCAATCCGATAAGGATGGGGAACGCCCCGAATTGAAACATCTTAGTAGGGGCAGGAAAAGAAATCAAAAGAGATGGGGTTAGTAAAGGCGATCGAACACCTCATAGGGCAATCCGAATCTGTTGATGAGAATCAATTGAAATGTGGAGTGGCCTGTTTACATCTTAACACTGTTATTCGAATTTCGTGTGGAACACCGGCGCCATAGAGGGTGAT
>JAAZXP010000032.1 GCA_014240055.1 Methanobacteriota archaeon
ATTTCTTACAGAGGCAATCCATAAGCCTTCCCAAGCTTCATGCGCTTCCCAATAGAAATGATAATTGTAAAGATCAACCCCATAAAGATAATCTTGATTATTAATCCATAAATCCGAATCCCATTTCTTTACTTCCTCTTCTTCTACACCAAAACTGTGCCCTTCAGGGCTGTTAGTTGGATGTGGATGAAGTCCGGGTACAAATCTATAGGGAGGGAACTCGAGCTTAGAATAACGTTCTTTTCCTATATTTAGATCTTGCTCAGAAGAAGCTAATGGATAATCATTCATTTTCGATTATCTATACTTTCTTTAATTGCATTGGTAAAAGATAAAACATCTTCTTCATTATTGTAAAGATAAACACTAGCTCTAGCAGTTCCTTCAATACCTCTCGAATTAAACCAAGAATGAACACAATGCATCCCACTACGTATTGCAATATTATATTCTTCATCTAAATGCATGGCGACTTCTGTAGGATCCCAACCATCTAAATTAAATGAAAAGATACCACCTCTCTGATTAACGTCAGATGGGCCTACCAAATTTAATGATTCCACATCACTCAATTCTTTAGTCATTAATTTATTTAATTTATTTTCATGCTTATGAATATTCTCTCTTCCTATATTCATAATATATTCTGCCGCTGCACCGGAACCAATAGCTCCTGCATAATTCTGTAATCCAGCTTCAAAACAAGATGGAGGCGGCAACAATTTGTAATCTTTATAAGTTGAATTAACAACAGTAGAACCTCCAACATATGTTGGTATTAAGTCTTTCAATTCATCAAACTTACCATACAATGCCCCCATCCCACTAGGTCCACAAAATTTATGTGCACTAACTGCTGCAAAATCTACATCTAAATCAACAACATTAACTTCCTGATGCGGTGCGGATTGGGCAGTATCCATCATTACCTTAACTCCTTTATCATGACAAATTTCTACTATCTCTTTAGCTGGGTTTGAATGCCCATCTAAGTTTGAAGTGTGAACAAAGCTGAATAATTTTGTTTTACTACTTAGACTCTCTTTCAATGCTTCAACATCAAAAAAATAATTATCCTTGGCCGGTAATACATTATACTTAATTCCTTTATACTTTGCTAGATGATGCCAAGGTACAACATTCGCATTGTGCTCTTTGTCAGATGTTAGAACTTCATCTCCTTTATTCAAACTCAAACCATTTGCCACTATATTCATACTTTCTGTGGCATTCTTAGTAAATACAATTTCAGAGGAACTCTCAGCACCCATAAACCTGCGAAGACTATCGCGCGCCATCTCAAAATTTTCAGTTACTTGCCAACTCAACTTGTGAACTGAACGGCCTCCACACGCAGGATAATTAGTGTAATAATCGGTTATAGCATCGATAACTGCCTTTGGCCTTAAAGTCATGCAAGCACTATCTAAATAGACTGGAGAATCATCTGAATTCAAGATTGGAAAATCTTTTCTATACTTTGAAACATCCATAAGCTGTCTACCTTTAACAGCCGTATAATTTAAAGACAATCTTAAACAGAAGCTGTTTTATACTACAATAATTACAATAGACTTATGAGCTGTCTAGCAAATCTACCTGATGATTTGGAACCTAGCATAGAATGTGCTACTGACATAGTGAACTTTGGACCTGTTGCGGCACTACTAACAATTATTATTGGAATTCCTTTGATAAGATTAATTTTAAGATATGTAAAACAACTATTTGAAAAATACGACTATATCGACGAAGGAATCGAAAATTTTCTATTCAGAGTAGTAAGTGTGACACTTTGGATTGTTATTCTTCTAACTGCTGCCAATGAACTAGGAATAAATGTGGCTGGAATTGTGGCTGCTCTTGGTATTGTAGGATTAGCAATGGCTTTTGCAGCTCAAGATACTATTGAAAATATTATTGCTGGTGTTTTTCTTATGGTGGATAGACCGTTCAGAGAGGGCGATCGAATATTATTACCTAAGAAAATAGGAAGCTTGTACTCAAGCTGGGGAGATGTTGTTGAAGTCGGTCTTAGAACTACAAGAGTAAGATCCACAGATGGAGTACTATTAACTATTCCAAACAAAAATCTAACAAAAGATACCATCGCCAATTTCAACCATAAAGACGACAGGAGACTTCGAGTTAGAATCAGACTAGGATTGGTACCAAGCTGGGAAAATGTATCTAAAGGTGAAGAAATTGTCGAGAACATTGCTAAAAGCCATGAAGATATTTGTCAAGAAGAGCCAAAGCCACCTCAAATTGTATTGAGAGATTTTGGAGATCAAGAAGTTATCATGGAAATTCGATACTACGTCCCTAATGCACCTTTAATGAGAAGTACAAAATCATATTTTGTTAAAGAGATTTTAAAACAATTTGAAGAACAAAAGGTAAGACTAGCCTATCCAACTAGGTTAATTATGAAAGAAGATATTGAATAAATAAAAACGTAGTCAACTTTTTTATTATATCTCTTATAGGATGGAATATGGCATTTGAAGTACCTGATTTACCTTACGACTACAGCGCTCTTGAACCCTACATAGATGAAGAAACTATGCGAATACACCATGACAAACATCATGCGGCATATGTTAACATGTTGAATGGTGCAGTTGAAGCTGCAGGAATTGGTGGGAAATCTGTAGAGGAATTAATCACAGATTTAGATTCAGTACCTGATGCACAACGTGGTGCAGTAAGAAACCACGGTGGTGGACACTTCAATCACTCAATGTTTTGGGAAGTTATGAGTCCAGTCAATGGTGAAATGAGCTCCGAATTGAACAGTGCCTTGCTCGAAGCTTTTGGCTCTTTAGACGATTTTAAAGCTAAATTTCAAAATGCTGGAATGACTAGATTTGGTTCCGGTTTGGCATGGTTATGCTCAAACAATGGCAAATTGGAAATCTGTTCTACTGCAAATCAAGATAATCCCCTAATGGGAAATAAATATGGTGGCACAGATGGCGAAACTCCTATTTTAGGCGTAGATGTTTGGGAACATGCCTACTATCTAAATTACCAAAATCTCAGAGCAGATTACATTACTGCATTCTTTAATGTTGTAAACTGGGCTGAAGTTTCAAAACGCTACTCAGAAACGCTTTGATTACCTAATTCGGCAATTAAGTTTCCAATTAGTAATAGACTACCGCCTAGAATCAACCAGAACGTAAATTCAGTCATATCTAGGTATATTGAGAACAAAGTAGCCCAAACTGGCTCTAAAGCATACAATATGGCTGCCCTAACTGGATCTATGTACTTCTGATATGTATTAACTAACACTAAAGCTGCAAAAGTTCCAAATACGGAAGATAATAATAGTGGAAATAAAAAATCAGTGTCTTTTAACAAACCAACCATATCTACCTGCCCAATTTCTAATAACAAAAATACATTCAATAATAATAGACACATAAGTGTAGATATTAAAATCGATGAAAAAGATAAACCAAGAGGAGACACGCGTTTTGTTGAGATATCCGTAAAAATTATGTGTCCTGCAAACATTAATGCACAAAGTATAGTCAACCATTCAGCAATATCATAGTGTAACTGTGGAGGTCCTTGAATGTAACCTGCACCAATAGTTGCTAAGATTACACCGAATAACAAGTTGCGACTCTGTAGTTTCCCAGAAAACCAAGCTAAAATTAAAGCTGTAAATATAACATAAAGACTCGTCAAAAAGGCAGATACTGCTGGAGAGATCCCTTCTAATCCTATCATTTGAAAAACAAAACCTCCTACTATGAAAAGAGAAAGAAGGAAACCATCAGTCCAAACCCGTCTGTCTCCAAGCTCCCCTAATACTTTAGGAGTAAAAATAAAGAATAAACCTATTGCAAATCCAAACCTAAGAGTCACAAATAAAGTAGCCACTGTGTTAATCTGATCTTCAGAAGAATATATTTCAGCTACATTTAATGCATTTTTGAGCCAGATGAAAGTCCAACCCCATACTATTGTTACTAAGAATAAAGCGAGTGTAGCCTTCTGTTTCACACTACGCCCTGATCAAGCATAGCATCAGCTACTTTCAGGAAACCTGCAATATTTGCTCCAACAACTAAATTACCCTTTTGACCATATTCTGCAGCTGCATCAGCACACTGCTTGTGAATACCAGTCATAATTTGGTCTAATTTTGAATCAACTTTTTCACTTGTCCATTCATCAAAGGCTGCATTTTGCGACATCTCTAGAGAAGAGACTGCCACGCCACCAGCATTAGCTGCTTTAGCAGGACCAAAAAGAATACCTGCTTTACTAAGAATTTCATAAGCTGCAGGAGAAGTTGGCATATTAGCACCTTCACTGATTGCTAAACATCCATTTTTCACCAAATTCTTAGCACCTTGCTCTTCAATTTCATTTTGAGTTGCACTAGGTAATGCTACATCACAAACTTCACCCCAAGGCCTCTTTCCTTCGTGATACTTTGCACCAGGGTATTCTGAAGCATATTCTTTGATTCTACCACGCCTATTATTCTTCAGATCCATTATCCAAGCTAACTTCTCCTCATTAATTCCATCATTATCAAAAACATAGCCACCTGAATCTGACATAGTAATGACTTTACCACCATAACTCAATACTTTTTGAGCACAATACTGAGCAACATTACCGCTACCTGAAATTGCACATCTTTTACCTTCAATACTATCTCCTTTGGATGCAAGCATTTCTCTAAGGAAGTAAACTTGTCCATATCCTGTAGCTTCAGGTCTAATTAGAGAACCTCCCCAACCTTTCCCTTTCCCAGTTAGAACACCTTCCCATTTACGTGTTAAACGCTTGTATTGCCCAAACATGAAGCCTATTTCCCGGCCTCCAACACCTATGTCACCTGCTGGAACATCAATATTTGCACCAATGTGACGGTATAACTCACTCATGAAAGACTGACAAAATCTCATTACTTCCAAATCCGACTTTCCCTTAGGATCGAAATCACTACCGCCTTTTCCACCACCAATGGGTCTTGTAGTCAAAGCATTCTTTAGAATCTGTTCGAAACCTAGAAATTTGATAATACCTAGATTTACACTAGGATGAAAACGTAGGCCACCTTTGTAGGGCCCTATTGCACTATTGAATTCAACGCGCATTCCTCTATTAACTTGCACTTCACCTTTATCATCCACCCAAGGAACTCTAAACGAGATTACACGCTCAGGTTCTGTTAACCTTTCTAAAATACGTGCATCTTTGTATTTCTGATGCTTCTGAAATACTGGTTCCAGAGTTTCGAGAACTTCCCAAACGGCCTGATGAAATTCAGGTTGATCAGGGTCTCTAAGTTTCACTTTATCAAAAGCTTCTTTGACATAGCTCATAGATATTCAGTTTGATAGAAGTGAGTCTATAAAGATATCTATACTATCTATAGTTTATCAAGTGTTTAAAAAACTAAAACTATCTTGCTAAAGACCCCATTGGATCCCAAGGAGGAAGTCCGATAGGTTCTGCATTATACAGAGACACTAATTTCTTGGATAAATGCTTCTTGTGCACAACAACCTCATACATAAATTGGTCAAACCAAGGATCGGTCATTATATCAAAACCTTTTTCACCGTGATCAGCACCCCAACTATTCTCAACACGCCATTTTGTAGGCTTTTTATCTTTGATATCAACACCTGTAAAAAGCATAGCATGAGTCATAACGCTGTCTCCATAATCTAATCTTTCAGCTTTGTTCATACTAAAATGAGTATCAAAGAACTTATCAAACTCAAACAAATTTGTATCCATAACACCATACTGCCTAGTAAAAAATTTACCTACATCACAACCGAACCACACGGGATCATCTGCTTTTATTGATTTTATGGTGTATTTCTTCAACTCTTCTGTTTGTAAATTAAGATACCGAATAATATTACCACCAGACACATTTCCTAAATATTCGACAGTATATGTTTTATTGTATTCTGCAAAACTCCGAGGATCATTAATGAGACATACATAATCATTAAGATTAATATTTACGTGACTTTTAAAGAAAGACTGTGGAGTCATATCTGTAAATCTCTTAAATTTATCTTTCTTATCACGAATGGACCAATCAAATTTTTCAGGAGGTGTACCTAGAGTTATACAAAGCATTTGGTAAATAGTAGAAAGCATGTCTTCTTTCATCGTACTTATCTCCTTCTTAGAAGAACCATTACCAATTGCTGCTCGTAAATCTTTAGCAAATTCCCTTAATTTACGTGTAATCAATTTGTTCATTTGTGATGAATTACTACTATTGTAACTCTCAGCCATAGCCTTCTTGGGTACTGTACCATATTTCATCAAAAGATTAACGAACATATCCCATTGCCCACCATCCTGTATCGGAGAATCGAGAAGATGCATCACCAATCTATCGCCGGTCTCTTTACCTGCAGTCTCAATAATATTTTCTAAAAAATAATTCGACTTCTCAAGCTTGTCATAAAACATAAAGTAATTCTGTGAGAATTCGAAATTTTTAATCTTATATTTTCTACCAAGATAAATCCTTAATAGATTAAGTCCAGCAAAACCCCAACATCGTCCACTACGCATCTGACTTGTAGCCTTCATTTCACCGCTTACTTTGTTAGAAAAGGTGTGATCAATTCCTCTGAATGCTTCCCAATTCATTGCTAACTTACGAACATCGGTTCTAGTAGCTGCATTCATTGAGATCCGCCCCTGCGTATTTGATTTGAATTTTTTCAGATATTTGTTAACGTTAGTTAAACTAATTTCTTTTCCCATAATTCATCAAGTAGTGCCCAATATAAATATAAGTTATCTAAGGAAGGCGAGGTGTCATTACTCTCTTCCAAAGAGGAGGGAGAATGGCTAAGTAAAAACAGCCAAAATAACCCGTTGGTAAATTTGGTGCATCTTCATATGATCTAAGTGACTGGTAAGGCCTATTGGCAAATAAATGATGATCTGCATGCCTAGTCAGTTCAACTAGTACATAACGACTGAGACGTGCATTCGACTGCCAACTTGTCTGCGGTGTTATTCTATCTTTAGCCTCTCTTCGAAGTCCCCAATGTCTAATATAATTAACATATTCAAGTAAATATATAGCAACTAGACATTGACCCAAGAAAGCAAAAAATATTAAAGAACCAAATAAAAAATATAGAACTAATAAAGTAGAAATTTCGATCAAAAGAAATAATGCAGCTGAATGGAAAATAACCGAATTACTACGTTTATGTGCAATTTTCCAAGAAGAAAAAAACTGTTGAGGAACTGTTCTTAAAAAGAAATATTGAAGACCTTCATTTGCTCTAGCTGAAGCTGGATCTAAGTCAGTCCCTACATATTTATGATGCCCTTGAACATGTTCACTTTCAAAATGCATGTATGTTGCACTCCAAAGAAGTAAATATCCACAATATTTTGGAATACCCTTACGATGAATCAACTCATGAGCTACCACTATACCTGATATCCCTGTACTTAATCCAGTAGATAATGTGGCTAAAATCAACAATGACAAATCAGGTTCAGACATAACAAAATAAAAAAATGTTCCTAACGCTATGAATTGTAAAAAAACATGAGAATAAAGTATAAAATCAAAAAAGAAAGGGCTTGCATCTTCTGGATTCTCATCCAATCCCTTACCCCATAATAAGTCAAGAAGAGGGAAAATAACTAAACCCAAAAAGACTGATGCTCCAACATAAAGACCTCCAAAATAGTTCCCAAATATTACTGAAAAAGGAATAGCTAAACTTAAAAAATAAAGAGGTCTAAAAGTTATTCTACTCATAACTATCTTATTCTTAAATGATGTAGGTCTTCATAAAGTTTCAACGATTCCTTGTATATGGACTTGTACTCATCTGGAACCTCTACGTTCTTGACCATGTATGGATTAAATCCAGTAGAATTTATTACATTATTATACCAATATTTCCCCCATATTCCATCAGTATCACGTGAACCTTTGGGCCAATTTAACATCTTATCTGAAAAATCTATTCCAATCCTATTACAAAATTTTGTAAGAATCCCCACCGGGTCCAGTAAAACATCTTTTGAGTCAATAACTGGTGGTATCTCGCCCGTTAGATTCTGAACGTATTCAAATATTTCTTTTTGCTGTTCAATACCAAGTAAATCACTTGTAATATTCGAATGAATCTTACTGTAAGAAATAATCATATCTTTAGGATTTCTTATCAAAAAACAATTAATTACGTCTTTCATCCAATCACGGTTTACGCTGTCAAGAAGATGATGAGTCATGTGTTTTTGATAATAAATTTTATGTGAATTACTAATGTCTTTAGCCAATCCCTGAGAAACTTTAGAAGAATCTATTTCACCATTCAATAAAACTTCCTCCCGTCCTGGGTGTTCAACTCCATTTTTGCTCAGATAGTGAGCATAGAATGGCTCATCAACTACAAAAGTATCTAAACGATTCTCCCAAGCTCTCATCATAGCTGTAGAAATATTACGAGGTCCTGACCACATTGCAACTCTAATCATCAGATGCATACCTGAGACACTAAGTCATTATAATGTGATTGGATTTTCTTAACCAATGAATTTGAGCCTAATACACTTAATTCATGATCATCAATATCGTAAACTGGTAAAACTCCAGCAAAAGTTCCCGTTACAAATGCCTCATCAGCTTCATAAGCCTCTGATAATGTAAAATTCTTTTCGTAAAGTGGAATAGATTGTCTGTTACAAATATCTATAATATTTTTTCTAGTTACTCCACCTAAACAATACTCTCCAGTTGAGGTCCAGACGGCCCCACCCTTTACTATGAAGAAATGAGTCGAATTACATGTTGATACATAGCCATGCGGATCCAACATTATCCCTTCATCACCGCCCTTCCTTTTAGCATCAATACAAGCTTGAATACAGTTAAATTTACTCAGACTATTAATTCTATGGTCTTGCATGTTGGAAGAACCCCTTATGACATCTACTGAGACTAATTTAATTCCATGTTCAATAGTCTCCGGGTTTGGCTGCTTGTATTCTGGAATTACTACAATTGTAGGCCCGGATATCGTAAATTTAGGATCTTGATAAGGTGTCGATTTTATTCCTCTAGAAATTATCAATCTCACATGGACCCCTTCTTTCATTTTATTCCGTTTTACGGTATCATAAAGTATTTTTTTTACTTCATCTAAATTCTTCTCAATATCCATATCTATCTGGGAAGCACCCCAAAATAATCTCTCAAGATGTTTATCTAAAAACGCAAATTTCCCATTGTGTAATCTAATCCCTTCCCAAACACCATCTCCAAGTAAAAAACCACTATCAAAAACAGATACAGAAGCGTCCTGTCTAGGATAATATTTACCATTAATATATATTAGAATTTCAAGATTTCTTGGATCTTCTAAATAATCATGAGTGCCAAAATTAGGATTCATTTGCCAACTCCACTACATCATCTGCGCAACCCCAAGAGAGCGTAACCCCTGAACCACCATGTCCATAATTGTGTATAATTGGCCTTCCAAATAATATTTCTTTTTCAAGTCTGACTTCACTTCTTCCAGGACGTAAACCAACCATATCCTCTATTATCTCTGCGTTCTTTAGTTCTGGTATTAGCTTAATACACTTTTCAAGAATATATTCTCTATCTTCTATTCGAGCATCTAAACTCCAGTCATTAGTTTGAGCTACACCTCCTAGAATCATGTCGTTGCTCCTAGGTACTATGTAAGCTAATGTTGGAATTTGCTGATCTAGATGCATTTCTTTAACATCTGTTTTAACACGTATAACTTGCCCTCTAACTGGATATACTTCATCATCATCCAACAATGTTTTAGATTCAATTCCAGTACAATTGATAATAAAATTATATTCAGAGCCTATATTAGAAAAATCTTGAACCTTCTTCACTACCATATCTCCGCCAAGCTCTTCATACCTGTCCATAAGCCACTGTAAGTATATCGGCATTTCAATAACTGAAGTAATAAAAGAAAAACACTCGATATAATCTTCGGGCAGATTGCCGCTCAATCTCTCAAAACCATCAACTGAATCTTTCCAAGAGGGATCTGGTTGCTTTTCTCTAAAATATTCATATGTCTGAGTCATAGAAACTCCAGTCTGTGGAAAACGAGAAAGTACCTTCAGTACATCATATGTCTCAGATCCCCACACATTTGTTTTTTCAACTGGAGCTGAGAGAAAAGGATACCATAGAGCTGCAGCCACATCGGAAGTAGTATTTGGCGACAGTTGAGAACTCCATATTGTTACCTCCCAATCATTTTCTAAAAGACGAATAGCCGAAGATAAACCACTAACTCCTCCTCCGACAACAAGACAGCTCCCTTTACTCACATTACCCCGTAAAACACATGTGTTATGAATTTATGCTTAAAACAAAGGAAATTTGTGTCCCACCTTTTTAGATTTTTTAGCCATAGTAGAACATTTGACAATATATCCTCTATTAATTAAAAGTATAATATAATCTTTTTACCGTTAACTTTATATATTATGTTTTATAGTTTGTACTATGTTAGGATATCTAAAATTTGCCGTGATCATTTTGCCTTGGGAACTTGTAGCCTTGCCAATTTTAGCATATATATTCTAAATAAAACCAAACAAACGAGGAAATCAATGTTCATTTTTTATAATATTTTAAAACTATCAGTAAGTGTAATAGAAAAAATAATTAAGGGCCTCCTTTTCTAATAATTGTGGATATTACTGAATATTGGAAAACTATCATTGGCATCACTCTTGGTTTGTCATTCCTTGTATTTGGTTTAGCTTTTTGGAATAGTGCTACGGCTGATGACTACACATCACATCTAAATGACAAAACTTATGACATTGAGAGTTGTCAACAATATATGGATTTTGGACTCATAACAGATCGAGATGAATGTCTGCAAAAGAGAGAAATCGGAGGAACTTTTATTGGCTCGGGAATCCTCGTACTCTGGGCTACAATATACCTCAATAAAGATTATTTAGAGAAGATAATGAAATATAATAATATATTATAGACCAAAAAAATATTTTGAAAATAACTTATATAGGCTAATAAAATAGAACAGTATGAATAAAGTTGCCATTGGAACAATAATCATCGGAGTTATCCTCCTCATAGTTGGCTTAGTGCAAATCATGAGTGTAGGTGATGATTTTGAAGACAATGTAGAAAAAGGAATTATTTATGAAGGTGCAGACGGAGACATTAGCATTGATCAAGTAAATCCAGACAGTGAATCTAAATATTATGTACACTTAGTAGATGTAAAATATATTGGTGGAGGTACTGGCGGATATAATGAAGCCCATGGGAACAGTACTTGGAATCTCACCGAAGCTGATTGTGACAAGGTGAAAGCTTTCTCAATTAAAGATAATGATAACAATGAAATGTTCTATCCAAAATGTAATTACGTAGAAGACGGTACTGAAGACAATTACATTGTAGTTGGTCATCTTTGTACTACTCTAAATGGTGAATATACAGATGATGAAGGAACTATTTGGCCTGTGTGGACTGGAGAAGGCTGCCGAGCTGGTACATACACATGGGAAACTGACGGAAATGTTGTAATGGTTTACGATGTAGAAGCTCTAATAGGTGCCATTTTCGAAATAGTTAGCTCTCTTTTCAGCTCTGCAGGAGCATGCTGTTGTGGAGTTGTTATTTTGATAATAGGCATAATTTTAGCTTTTTATTTACAAGATAACCAACCTCAAACTTTTGATACCTCTAGTAGCCATCCACTGACAAATAACAAGGATGATGGATTTACGTCTTATGAAAAGAAAGGATGGGATCAGCAAGAAGATTACATAAGAAAAGGTAATGAAGATGTCGCTGAAAAAAGTGAAATAGCAATACCTGAGAGTGAAGAGAAGAAGCGTAGTGGGGAATATGAACTACCGCCACCTCCTGAATAATGGTAAAAATTACTAAAGTTGGGGCTGAACCTTCGCTCAAACTTAGTTGTCCAAATGACTGTGGACCATTGAAATATGGTCGAAGCATTGATATTATTCGAAAATGTACACATTGTAAAAAATGTAAGGGCATTATGTTATCTAAAAATGAGATTAAAGAATGGGAAAATAATAAAATTCCTGTAAATAATAAAATGAAAAAAAATAAATTGCTTGCTTTCCTCGACACTGGAACTGACGGGGCCTTAGATTGTCCTCAATGTTCTAGAAAAATGAAAGAAATAGATTTAGAATATAAAAAATCAAGAACCATGTCTAGACTCGAAGATGGCGCAAAAAATCCAAAAAAAATAGCTGGAGAGATAGCTATTGATTGGATTCCTGTTATTGGAGCACTATTTCAATTTACTAGATTTATAGGAGAAGTAGGAGGAGATTTAACTAAAGGGAAACTTGAGAAATCTGTTACAATTGATGGGTGTGCTTCCTGTTTTATATTTTGGTTCGATCGAGGGGAAATAGTCCAAATAATGGGCAATGATGTTACGACTAAGTCTGAAGTAGATAAGAAATACTAATCTATTGATTGAAGACGATAAGCTCCAAAGGCAATTGCTATAATCACAATTAATGCTAAAATATTGGCTATAACAATAGCTATTGAATTTTTGATAATTCCGTATGTTAACCACAAAAGTAAAGATATTGCAATTGCAGCAAAGGAAGGAACACTTACTCCGTCTGCTTTCTTGTCAATCCAAATTCGTTTAACTTGAGGATACCATCCTAAAACGCCAATAACTCCCGCAATCAAACCAATAATTTCTACTTGTTCCATCTGATATTGACTTTAAGACATTATAAATAAGGATTAGTTATGTAAAATGCATGGAGCAACTCCCTTTTTTTGTATATGGAACACTAATTCCAGATCAACCAAATCATTACCTTTGGAAAGATAGTATTACAGATACAAAAAAAGGCATAACGAAAAATTACCAATTATTTGATATGGGACATTATCCTATGATCATAAAATCAGAAGGAAGCAATGTTAATGGAATGTTAATCTACATTAAAACTGAAGATTATGATAAAATTACCAAGATAATAGATAATTTAGAAGGATATAACCCTGAAAACCACGGGAGTTCTGCTTACAATAGAGAAATAAGAGATATAGAATTGGAAAACGGTGAATTGGAAAAAGCCTGGATCTATATTGGAAGTGAAAAATATATTAAGAAAGAGAATACTGTAAAAGACGGAAACTGGGTAAATCATATTTCTAAGAAAGAAGGAAATGAAGACTGGTGGAAAAAGACAGATACAGTTGCTGGATTACACGAAAAATAGAATTAAGTATGAAAGCTAATATAATACATTATGCTAAAATAGATAATATTATCAATAATAATGAAATGACAGATTTTACCTTTATATAATAATTTAGATTATTTAATCAATTATAGTAAAACATATTATATTATTAATAATACTAGTATCCACAAATCCCTGGTTTTTGCATAAACCTATAGGGTTTCCGTGTTTTTCAGAGATCTATGTTAAGCTTGCAAAAAACGATTCCTTTATATATTACTTTTTATAATGTATATTATCGAAAGTAAAATGGATATTATTACAAAAAACAGCCCAGACCTCCAGAAAATGGTGATGTCTGTAGTAAATCAACGTCAAAACCAAAATAGTAGACAAACCTACTATACGGCATTAACAAAATTTTTCGATTGGTATGTCTCGGGAGATAATGAAGGAATTAACGCAGATGTAATTCGCGAATATTTATTGTACTTAGAAAACAGAGGAAAATCAAGAGCCACCATTTCTACTAGCCTTTCTGTATTAAGACAACTTTTCAAAGATTTACGAAGACTCGGAGTAATTGATGAAAAAATATACAATGATCTTTTAGAAATAAAATTTAAGAGACCTTTAGGTCAAAGACACAAAACTTGGCTAGAACAAGAAGAAGTGCAAGAATTACTAACAAATCTAAATTCTGAAAAAATGAGTATTCTAAGAGACAGAGCTCTCATTGCAGTAATGACTGGTTGTGGACTTCGCCGTTTCGAAGT
>JAAZXP010000033.1:0-238 GCA_014240055.1 Methanobacteriota archaeon
TCTCCAACATCATCTGACGTATACAGTGGTTGCCTAGACAAATTCGACAATTCGACTTTATCTGGATCAATTATGGTTAAATATCCGATACCTGAACTAATAAGATATTGAGCAACAGGACAACCAAGACCGCCCATACCAACGACAAGAATACCTGTATCTTCTAATTCTTCTTGACCTTTTTCGCCAACCTCTGGTAAAGTAATCTGTCGAGAATATACTATCTTTTCTTTATCGT